>NZ_JBYOKU010000011.1:0-172184 GCF_057799175.1 Pseudomonas sp. 14P5.3.2
TTGCGGCGAAGCTCTGGGCTTGGATCTGATCAATCATCCCGAACAGCTTGAGCTTCCACAGCATGCCGCGATGTCGGCGGGGTGGTTCTGGAAAAAGAACGGCCTGAATGACCTGGCGGATGCCGGCGACAATGCAAACATCGGCAGCATCATCAACACCGGTCGGCGTGGGCGGACGCCGAACGGTGCCGAGGATCGCTCTTCGCTGTACGCCAAGGCGCTGAAGGTGTTGGCGTGATTGCCGTTCCGTGGAAAGCGGTGGGCGCGCTGGCGCTGGTGCTGATCGGCGCTGGCAGCGCCTGGCAGTTTCAGGACTGGCGCTACGGCAAGCAGTTGGCCGAGCAGTCCCAGCAGCACGCCGAAACCCTCAATCAACTGACCCGGGCCGCGGCCACTGCACAGCAGGCCGAGCAGGACAAGCGTCTGGCGCTCGAGCAGCGGCTGGCGGCCAGCGAGCGAACCCACTTCAGGGAAATGACCGATGCCCAACGTGACCAAGATCGCATGCGCGATCGCCTTGCCACTTCTGATTTGCGGCTGTCAGTCCTCCTCGACGCAACCGACGCTGCCAAAGGCTGTGGTGTGCCAGCCACCGCCGGCACCGGCAGCGTGGATCATGCAGCCGTACGCGCCCGACTTGACCCGGCGCATGCTCAACGAATTATCGCCATCACCGACACCGGCGACCGGGGACTGATCGCGCTGCAGGCGTGTCAGGCCTACATACGGACGTTGACGCCGATTCGTCTCGAATAAGGCTCGCTCAGTCCAGCGGTATTGGATCAGGGGATTTTGTAAATATGCTCTTGCCCTGTAAGGCCAAGATATTCGCGTTCAGTTCGCTGATGTGCCTGTTCTTCGCCATCAGCTCCCAGTTGCTGCAAGTTTCGATGTTGCTGGCGCGACTGTTCGCTTCCGCGGCTTCAGCCTTGGCTGCGATTAACTCTACCCTGAGAGAACTCCTCTCGAGCGTGAGCGCATCATTGTCACGCACCAAACCCTGAACATTTTCCAGCGCGCGCTCGAGCTTGAGGGTAAGCGCTTCGAATTCGTTCTCATACATCCGGAGCTGATGCCGGCAGGTTTCGAGCGGGGTCGGGTTGCCGAGCCAATCGTCGGTATCTTCTATATAGAGGGAATCCACGGGTATGCCTGCTGATTACTGGTTGCATATACAGTAATCGAGGCGCTGCAGGTGGGCGAGGGTGAGGCGACGAGCTGTAGGAGTTTGGATTGGTGTTCGATCGGCAGGACGCCGTGGTGGGGATAAAGCTCGTACCAATTTTTGTACCACTGCGTGTGTTTCGCAGTAGTTCGGTGTGTGGCACAGGGTAGTCGAACCCCAATAAACATTGGGGCTCTCTACACTGAGACCCATAGCAAAACCCAAAAATAATATTAGGAGTATGGCTGAAGAACTGTCGATGGTTGTTTGAATGACCTGAAAATCTCGTGAAAAGGCCTGTGAAAAGAGGGGTTTCCGTCGAACGGTTAGAGTTTTTTCTCAGGAACAAAAAACCCCGCACAGGGCGGGGTTCTTTTATTGCGAAAAAACGTCTCAGGCGTGCAGGGTTTCTGCCGCGTAGAGGGTGTTTTCCAGCAGGCAGGCACGGGTCATCGGGCCAACGCCGCCCGGTACCGGAGTGATCCAGCCGGCGCGGGGCAGGGCGGTTTCGTACACCACGTCACCGACCAGCTTGCCGTCGTCCTGACGGTTGATGCCGACGTCGATCACGATCGCGCCTTCCTTGATCCACTCGCCCTTGACCAGACCTGGCTTGCCGGCGGCTACCACTACCAGATCGGCACGACCAACGTGGCCGGCCAGATCCTTGGTGAAGCGGTGCGTGACGGTCACGGTGCAGCCGGCCAGCAGCAGTTCCATCGCCATCGGGCGACCGACGATGTTGGACGCGCCAACCACCACCGCATCCAGACCATAAAGGTCAACGCCGGTGCTTTCCAGCAAGGTCATGATGCCTTTCGGAGTGCACGGGCGCAGCAGCGGAATGCGCTGGGCCAGGCGGCCGACGTTATAAGGATGGAAACCATCGACGTCTTTGTCCGGGCGGATGCGCTCCAGCAGTTTGGAGGCATCCAGGTGCTCCGGCAGCGGCAATTGCAGCAATACGCCGTCGATGGCCGGGTCGTCGTTGAGGCGATCGATCAGATCGGTCAGTGCTTCTTGAGTGGTTTCGGAAGGCAGGTCGTAGGCTTGAGAGAGGAAGCCGACCTCTTCACAGTCTTTACGCTTGTGCGAGACATAAACCTGAGAGGCAGGATCGCTGCCGACCAGGATCACCGCGAGGCCGGGAGTGCGCAGGCCTTGCTGGCGACGCTCGGCAACTCGTTGGGCGATCTGCTGGCGCAGGCTGGCGGCGATCGATTTGCCGTCGATTAGTTGTGCAGTCATTGCGCGTGATTAACCATCGAGAGGGGAAAAAAAGAGAACGCATTCTCGCATGTCAGGCGGTGAGGGCAAAGGCGCTTGGTCAGCAAATTCCCCTAACTCCTTTAATTAAATGAATTTTTTTCAAAAAAGATTTGACGACCTAAAGGTCGCTCTATACTATTCGTCGCACTTGTCGGGCACAGCCTAGCACTGGTTAAGAAGGTCGAGCGGAATTACGGTTCTGCGAAGCTGGAAAGCACTTAGTTTGTAGTCCTCCAAGGGTACAGATTAACAAGGCGCCCGTAGCTCAGCTGGATAGAGCATCCGCCTTCTAAGCGGATGGTCGCAGGTTCGAGTCCTGCCGGGTGCGCCATTAGGCAGCTTTGGCACAAGTAACGCGATATGGTGGGCGTAGCTCAGTTGGTAGAGCACGGGATTGTGACTCCCGTTGTCGTGGGTTCGATCCCCATCGTCCACCCCATATTTCGAAAGGCGCCAGATGTAACAGTCTGGCGCCTTTGCTTTAAAAAGCTTCATCTGCGGATGTGGTGGAATTGGTAGACACACTGGATTTAGGTTCCAGCGCCGCGAGGCGTAAGAGTTCGAGTCTCTTCATCCGCACCAATTAAAGCTTCATTCATGCCGCAGGCCTGATGAAGTTCAGCAAAGAAGTTGAATGGCTTTTTTGTGACGCAATATGGTGGGCGTAGCTCAGTTGGTAGAGCACGGGATTGTGACTCCCGTTGTCGTGGGTTCGATCCCCATCGTCCACCCCATATTTCGAAAGGCGCCAGATTTAACAGTCTGGCGCCTTTTTTGTTTTACGGCTTGTGGTTTGTTGCGCTGGTTTTCGGCTCGAAGGGCAAGGCGTTTCGTCGTGTTCATGGGCTTGCGGCCTGCGTGCCGACCACCGGCCATGTTCGCAGGATCGGCCGTCAGGGAGATGGCTCGCGGTCTCTTCTATATATAGAAGCGGTTGAAGCAGAGCCCTGGCGTGATGGTCTTTATTCATCTTCGGGGTGGAGTGCATTGATGCATTCACACCTATAAATGGCCTGCTGTTTTTTTACCCGTTTTCAGTAGGGTGACTTCTTGAGTTTGACCCACTAGAATGCATGCCCTTGATTCTGGGGTCGGAAACGGCCGGCTAACGTCTGTGCAACGAGGAATATCCATGCAAGTTTCTGTTGAAAATACTACTGCTCTTGAGCGCCGCATGAGCGTCACCGTGCCGGCTGAGCGCATTGAGAGCCAGGTCAACAAGCGTCTGCAGCAGACTGCCCAAAAGGCCAAGATTGCTGGCTTCCGTCCAGGCAAAGTGCCAATGAGCGAAATCAAGCGCCGTTTCGGTGCTGACGCTCGTCAGGAAGCTGTTGGTGATGTCATCCAGTCCTCCTTCTACGAAGCTGTGGTTGAGCAGAAGCTGAACCCTGCCGGTTCGCCTTCGATCGAGCCTAAGTCGCTGGAAGCTGGCAAGGACCTGGAATACGTAGCCGTATTCGAAGTGTTCCCTGAGTTCACCGTTGCCGGTTTCGACGGCATCACTGTCGAGCGCCTGAGCGCTGAAGTGGCTGACGCTGATCTGGACAAAATGCTGGACATCCTGCGCAAGCAGAACACCCGTTTCGAAGTGGCCGATCGTGCCGCTCAGAACGAAGACCAGTTGAACATCGATTTCGTTGGCAAGGTTGACGGCGAAGCATTCGCTGGCGGCTCGGCCAAAGGTACTCAGCTGGTGCTGGGTTCCGGTCGCATGATCCCGGGCTTCGAAGAAGGCCTGGTGGGCGCTAAAGCGGGCGAAGAGCGCGTTCTGAACCTGACCTTCCCAGAGGACTATCAGAACCTGGACCTGGCCGGCAAAACCGCCGAGTTCACCGTGACAGTAAACACCGTTTCCGAGCCAAAGCTGCCAGAGCTGAACGAAGAGTTCTTCGCTCAATTCGGCATCAAGGAAACCGGTCTGGAAGGCTTCCGCACCGAAGTTCGCAAGAACATGGAGCGTGAGCTGCGTCAGGCCATCAAGTCCAAGGTAAAAAATCAGGTTATGGACGGTCTGCTGGCCACCAACCCGATCGAAGTGCCTAAGGCTCTGCTGTCCAACGAAGTTGACCGTCTGCGCGTGCAGGCTGTTCAGCAGTTCGGTGGCAACATCAAGCCTGACCAACTGCCGGCCGAGCTGTTCGAAGAGCAAGCCAAGCGCCGCGTAGTGCTGGGTCTGATCGTAGCTGAAGTGGTCAAGCAATTCGACCTGAAGCCTGACGAAGCCCGCGTTCGCGAAATGATTCAGGAAATGGCTTCTGCTTACCAGGAACCTGAGCAGGTTGTGTCCTGGTACTACAAGAACGAGCAGCAACTGAACGAAGTCCGTTCGGTTGTGCTGGAAGAACAAGTTGTGGATACTGTTCTGCAGAAAGCTAGCGTGACCGACAAATCGGTCTCTTACGAAGAAGCGGTCAAGCCGGTAGAAGCTCCAAAAGCCGACTGATTGTTTTTGCGTTAAGAAGTACACACATAAGCCAGCCTTCGAGCTGGCTTATGCGTATTCAAGACATAACTATTTGGGAGTGACTGCAGAGCATGTTCCGTAATTCGTATATTCAGCAGAACTCTGATATCCAGGCCGCCGGCGGCCTGGTCCCGATGGTTGTCGAGCAATCTGCTCGTGGCGAGCGCGCCTATGACATCTACTCGCGCCTTCTGAAGGAGCGTGTAATCTTTCTGGTGGGTCCTGTAGAGGACTACATGGCCAACCTGATCTGTGCGCAATTGCTGTTCCTTGAAGCGGAAAACCCGGACAAGGACATCCATCTCTATATCAACTCCCCGGGCGGTTCGGTGACAGCGGGCATGTCGATCTACGACACCATGCAGTTCATCAAGCCAAACGTATCGACGACCTGCATTGGTCAGGCGTGCAGCATGGGTGCATTCCTGCTGACGGCCGGTGCTCCTGGCAAGCGTTTCTGCCTGCCGAACTCGCGTGTGATGATTCACCAGCCACTGGGCGGTTTCCAGGGTCAGGCTTCGGATATCGAAATCCATGCCAAGGAAATCCTCTTCATTCGCGAGCGTCTGAACACGCTGATGGCCAAGCACAGCGGTCGTACCCTTGAAGAAATCGAGCGCGACACCAATCGCGACAACTTCATGAGTGCAGAAGCTGCGAAGGAATACGGCCTGATCGACGAAGTCATCAGCCAGCGTCCTGCGTAAAATAAGCAGCTCAAAATAAGGTTGGTCGGCAGGTCCGACCACCAGCGGGCTTGAAAAAGCCCGCAATAGCCTTCATCTTGTGTTGCAAGCCTATCGGATTTGGATCGAACGAATGACTGACACCCGCAACGGCGAGGACAACGGCAAGCTGCTCTATTGCTCCTTCTGTGGCAAAAGCCAGCATGAAGTACGCAAATTGATTGCCGGCCCCTCGGTCTTTATCTGCGACGAGTGCGTCGACCTGTGCAATGACATCATCCGTGAGGAGGTGCAGGAAGCCCAGGCCGAAAGCAGCGCGCATAAATTGCCTTCGCCTAAAGAAATCAGCGGCATCCTTGATCAGTATGTAATCGGTCAGGAGCGTGCGAAAAAGGTTCTGGCCGTAGCGGTGTACAACCACTACAAGCGCCTGAATCAGCGTGACAAGAAGGCTGACGACGTCGAACTCGGCAAGAGCAACATCCTGCTGATCGGCCCGACAGGCTCCGGTAAAACCCTGCTGGCCGAAACACTGGCCCGCCTGCTGAACGTTCCGTTCACCATCGCCGACGCAACCACCCTCACCGAGGCCGGTTACGTAGGTGAAGATGTCGAGAACATCATTCAGAAATTGCTGCAAAAGTGCGATTACGACGTGGAAAAGGCCCAGATGGGCATTGTCTACATCGACGAAATCGACAAGATTTCCCGCAAGTCCGACAACCCGTCGATCACCCGCGATGTTTCCGGTGAAGGCGTGCAGCAGGCCTTGCTCAAGTTGATCGAAGGCACGGTCGCTTCCGTTCCGCCGCAAGGTGGCCGCAAGCATCCGCAGCAGGAATTCCTGCAGGTCGACACCCGTAACATCCTGTTCATCTGTGGTGGTGCGTTCTCCGGTCTGGAAAAGGTTATTCAAAACCGTTCCACCAAGGGCGGCATCGGTTTCAACGCAGAAGTACGCAGCAAGGAAGAAGGCAAGAAAGTCGGTGAATCCCTGCGTGAAGTCGAGCCTGACGATCTGGTCAAGTTCGGTCTGATCCCGGAATTCGTCGGTCGTCTGCCGGTGCTTGCGACGCTGGACGAGCTCGACGAGGCTGCGCTGATGCAAATCCTCACCGAGCCGAAAAATGCTCTGACCAAACAGTATGCCAAGCTGTTCGAGATGGAAGGCGTGGATCTGGAGTTCCGGACCGACGCCCTGAAATCGGTCGCCAAGCGTGCCCTGGAACGTAAAACCGGTGCTCGTGGCCTGCGCTCGATTCTCGAAGGTGTGCTGCTCGACACGATGTACGAAATCCCCTCGCAGTCCGAGGTGAGCAAAGTCGTCATCGATGAAAGCGTGATTGAAGGCAAGTCCAAGCCACTGTATATCTATGAAAACAGTGAGCCGACGGCCAAGGCAGCGCCGGACGCGTAAGCGTCCACACTGCCGGAACAAAGAAGGGGCCTTCGGGCCTCTTTTTTTTATGTCGTTTTTTACATCCGCTTAGCGCTTGTTTTTTTTCGAGGCAGCCCCCATCTTGGTTTCAAGCTTAATTCCATCTGATTACGGCCATATGGCCGCCGTAGAGGCGAAATCATGAAGACAACCATCGAATTGCCTCTCCTGCCATTGCGCGATGTCGTGGTTTATCCGCACATGGTTATCCCGCTGTTCGTGGGGCGCGAGAAATCCATCGAAGCCCTCGAGGCCGCGATGACGGGCGACAAGCAGATCCTGCTGCTGGCCCAGAGAAACCCGGCTGACGATGATCCCGGTGAAGACGCTCTCTATCGCGTAGGTACGATTGCTACTGTGCTGCAGCTGCTGAAGCTGCCGGATGGCACGGTCAAGGTTCTGGTCGAAGGTGAGCAGCGCGGCGCTGTAGAGCGCTTCAGTGAAGTCGACGGGCATTGCCGCGCCGAGGTCTCGCTGATCGATGAAGTCGATGCCGCCGAGCGCGAATCGGAAGTTTTCGTGCGCAGCCTGCTGTCGCAGTTCGAACAATATGTGCAGCTGGGCAAGAAAGTCCCGGCTGAAGTCCTGTCATCGCTCAACAGCATCGATGAGCCTGGCCGCCTGGTCGACACCATGGCCGCGCACATGGCGCTGAAAATCGAGCAGAAGCAGGAAATTCTCGAAATCATCGATCTGTCGGCCCGGGTCGAGCACGTGCTCGCGTTGCTGGATGCCGAGATCGATCTGCTGCAAGTCGAAAAACGCATTCGCGGCCGCGTCAAAAAGCAAATGGAGCGCAGCCAGCGCGAGTACTACCTGAATGAGCAGATGAAGGCCATTCAGAAAGAGCTTGGCGACGGTGACGAAGGTCACAACGAAATCGAAGAGCTGAAAAAGCGCATCGACGCTGCCGGTCTGCCAAAAGATGCCCTGGCCAAGGCCACCGCCGAGCTGAACAAACTCAAGCAGATGTCGCCGATGTCCGCTGAAGCCACCGTGGTGCGCTCCTACATCGACTGGCTGGTGCAGGTGCCGTGGAAGGCACAGAGCAAGGTCCGCCTCGACCTGGCGCGTGCTGAAGACATTCTCGACGCCGATCACTATGGCCTTGAAGAGGTCAAGGAACGCATCCTTGAATACCTCGCCGTGCAGAAGCGCGTGAAGAAGATTCGTGGCCCGGTGTTGTGCCTGGTCGGTCCTCCTGGCGTGGGTAAAACCTCGCTGGCGGAGTCGATTGCCCACGCCACCAACCGTAAATTCGTGCGCATGGCCCTTGGTGGCGTGCGTGACGAGGCGGAAATACGTGGTCACCGCCGGACCTACATCGGTTCGATGCCGGGAAGATTGATTCAAAAGATGACAAAAGTGGGTGTGCGCAACCCGCTGTTCCTGCTCGATGAAATCGACAAAATGGGCAGCGACATGCGTGGCGACCCGGCGTCGGCGTTGCTGGAAGTGCTCGATCCGGAGCAGAACCACAACTTCAACGATCACTATCTGGAAGTCGATTACGACCTGTCCGATGTGATGTTCCTGTGCACCTCGAACTCGATGAACATCCCGCCGGCACTGCTGGACCGGATGGAAGTCATTCGCCTGCCGGGCTACACCGAAGACGAAAAGATCAACATCGCCGTCAAGTACCTGTCGCCGAAGCAGATTGCTGCCAACGGTCTGAAGAAGGGCGAGCTGGAGTTCGACGAAGAAGCGATCCGCGACATCATCCGTTACTACACCCGCGAAGCCGGTGTGCGTGGCCTCGAACGTCAGATTGCCAAGGTCTGCCGCAAGGCCGTCAAAGAGCACGCGCTGGAAAAACGCTTCTCGGTAAAAGTGACAGCTGATCTGCTGGAGCATTTCCTCGGCGTGCGCAAATTCCGTTACGGTCTGGCAGAGCAACAGGACCAGATCGGTCAGGTGACTGGCCTGGCGTGGACGCAGGTGGGCGGCGAACTGCTGACCATCGAAGCGGCCGTGGTGCCGGGTAAAGGTCAATTGATCAAGACCGGTTCGCTGGGCGATGTAATGGTCGAATCGATCACTGCCGCGCTGACTGTTGTACGCAGCCGTGCCAAGAGCCTGGGCATTCCTCTGGACTTCCACGAGAAGCGCGACACCCACATTCACATGCCAGAAGGGGCGACCCCGAAGGACGGCCCTAGCGCTGGTGTGGGCATGTGCACGGCACTGGTGTCGGCATTGACCGGGATCCCGGTACGCGCCGATGTCGCCATGACCGGCGAAATCACTCTGCGTGGTCAAGTGCTGGCAATTGGTGGTCTGAAGGAAAAACTGCTCGCGGCTCATCGCGGCGGAATCAAGATTGTGATTATTCCGGAAGAGAACGTGCGCGATCTGAAGGAGATTCCTGACAATATCAAGCAGGATCTGCAGATTAAACCGGTTAAATGGATTGACGAGGTCCTGCAAATTGCGCTGCAATACGCGCCGGAGCCCTTGCCGGATGTGGCTCCGGAGATAGTTTCCAAGGACGAAAAACGTGAGTCTGATTCAAAGGAAAGAATTAGCACGCATTAATCCGTTTTTGCCTGGGGGGCTTCCTTGACAGCTTTTTAGAGCCCTTGTTATAAAGCGGCTCTTAAGTGTCTGTAGGCCATTCAGCACTGTTTTTGCTTTCACCAAAAAACTTAGAATCATCTCAAAATAGATATAAGGGGACTTAGAGTGAACAAGTCGGAACTGATTGATGCTATCGCTGCATCCGCTGATATCCCGAAAGCTGCTGCTGGCCGTGCGCTGGACGCTGTAATCGAATCCGTCACTGGCGCTCTCAAGGCTGGCGACTCCGTTGTTCTGGTTGGTTTCGGCACTTTCTCCGTGACTGATCGTCCAGCTCGCGTTGGTCGTAACCCACAGACCGGCAAGACGCTGCAAATCGCTGCTGCTAAAAAGCCAGGTTTCAAAGCCGGTAAAGCACTGAAAGAAGCTGTCAACTAAGTTAGTTTGTTTCAGGTTTTTACCCATCCGGGTCGGGGTCAAGCCTGACTTGGCAGCGGAGCGGTAGAGCAGGTCGCTGGAACAGCCGCCTGTTACGCCGGGATCGAGGGTTCGAGCCCTGTCCGCTCCGCCAGTTACGAGAAGGCGCATCCTCGGATGCGCCTTTCTTCTATCCGGATTCTACCCACGCTCCACGGTTGCCTAATTTTTGAAGTTCAACCGTTTCTGGGGGACGCATGCTGCAGAATATCAGGGACAATTCACAAGGCTGGATTGCCAAGACCATTATCGGGGTCATCGTTGCACTGATGGCTTTGACCGGTTTCGATGCCATTTTCAAGGCCACTACGCACTCCAACGATGCGGCCAAGGTCAATGGTGAAGAAATCAGCCAGAACGAGCTGAGCCAGGCCGTTGACATGCAACGTCGCCAGTTGATGCAACAGCTGGGCAAGGACTTCGATGCTTCCTTGCTTGACGAAAAAATGCTTCGCGAGTCGGCCCTCAAGGGCCTGATCGATCGCAAGCTGCTGCTGCAAGGCGCAGAACAATCGAAATTCGCTTTCTCCGAAGGCGCACTGGATCAGGTGATCCTGCAGACCCCTGAATTCCAGGTGGACGGCAAGTTCAGCTCCGAGCGCTTCGACCAGGTGATCCGTCAACTGGGCTACTCCCGTATGCAATTCCGCCAGATGCTGGCTCAAGAAATGCTGATTGGTCAGTTGCGCGCCGGTGTTGCCGGCAGCGGCTTCGTCACCGACGCCGAAGTGCTGGCATTCGCCCGTCTGGAAAAACAGACCCGCGACTTCGCTTCGCTGAACGTCAAGGCCGATCCGGCCGCAGTCAAGTTGACCGACGATGAGGTCAAGGCCTACTACGACGAGCACGCCAAGGAGTTCATGACCCCTGAGCAGGTGGTTGTCGACTACGTCGAGCTGAAGAAGTCCTCGTTCTTTGACCAGGTTGCGGTCAAGGACGAAGACCTGCAGGCGGCGTATCAGAAAGAGATCGCCAACCTGTCGGAGCAGCGTCGTGCGGCGCATATCCTGATCGAAGTCAACGACAAGACGACCGACGCTCAGGCCAAGGCGAAGATCGAAGAAGTCCAGGCGCGTCTGGCCAAGGGCGAGAAATTCGAAGCGCTGGCCAAGGAGTTCTCGCAGGATCCGGGGTCGGCCAACAATGGCGGTGACCTCGGTTTCGCAGGTCCTGGCGTCTATGACCCAGCCTTCGAAAAAGCCCTGTACTCGCTGAACAAGGACCAGGTGTCCGAGCCGGTGCGTACCGATTTCGGTTACCACCTGATCAAGCTGCTGGGTGTTGAAGCGCCGGAAGTTCCGACCCTGGCCAGCCTGAAAGACAAGCTGACCCGCGAACTGAAGACCCAACAGGTCGAGCAGCGTTTCGTCGAGGCGACCAAGCAACTGGAAGACTCGGCGTTCGAAGCGTCTGACCTGGCCCAGCCTGCGGCAGATCTGAAACTGACCGTGCACACCTCCAAGCCATTCGGCCGCGAAGGTGGCGAAGGCATCGCGGCCAACCGTGCTGTGGTGGCCGCTGCATTCAGCCAGGAAGTGCTGGAAGAAAATGCCAACAGCACCGGCATTGAGCTGGATCCGGAAACCGTGGTCGTGCTGCGCGCCAAGGAGCACCTGAAGCCTGAGCAACTGCCGCTGGAAGCTGTCAACACTGCTATTCGTGCCCAACTGACCAAAGAGCATGCCAGCGCTGCGGCCAAGACCAAGGCTGAACAGTTGATCGCCAGTCTGCGTGATGGCAAGACTCCGCTGGACAAGGCGGTTGATGGCCAGAGCTGGAAGGTTGTGACGGCGGCGGCCCGTGCTCAGGAAGGCATTGATCCGACTGTGCTGCAGGCGTTGTTCCGCATGCCGAAACCGGCGGCCAAGGACAAACCGACGTTCACCAGCGTGACCTTGCAGGACGGCAGTCTGATGATTGTGCGTCTGAATGGTGTCAACGAGGCGGTGGCGCCGACTGAAGAAGAGAAGGCTCAGTACCGTCGCTTCCTCGCGTCGCGTGAAGGCCAGCAGGACTTTGCGGCGTTCCGTAAGCAGTTGGAAAGCCAGGCTGATATCAAGCGGTATTGATGTTTGACTGAGTGGTAGCAGGAAAGCCCTGACCTTATGGTCGGGGCTTTTTTTTATGGTTGGGATTTGGGTGTATATCCGTTGCTTCGGGTGCTGCGGCTGGCGGTTTCGCCCTTACGGCGAGTCACTTTGGCAAACGCCCCAAAGTAACCAAAAGTCTGGGCCCCTGCGTTCGGCCCTCGCTTAGGCTCGGGTTCCTTCGCTCCGGGATTCATCCGGGGGCATCGCCTCCGGTTTGCTTCGCTGCACCTCCTCTCGATGTGTTCGACTGCGTCGAACGGTCGCTGCGCTCCCACCCCCGGATAAATCCCTCCACTCAGCCTGCCGATGGGGCCGGCACGGCAAGATCAAGAGCTTTCGGCGAGCTGACACTCGGCCATTTGAGTGGGGCGGCTTCGCCGCATGCGGGGCACGCTTTCTAAACTGTAGGAGCCAGCCAGCCTGCTGGCGAAGGCGGCCTGACAGCCGACCAACCTCTTACTGATGTACTCGGCCCCACTGTGGGAGCGGGCTTGCTCGCGAAGGCAGCCTAGCAGCCACCCACTCCCTCACAGTCCCAATCAAGCCAACCCATTCCCCCGCGCCCTGAGCGCCGCATACAAAGTCAAAACCAGCAACCCCACAACAATCCATGGAAACGCGCCAACCCCCAGATTCCCCAGCAGTAATCCCCCCACCAGTCCGCCGCCGGCGATCCCGACATTCCACAGCGTTACCAGCATCGACTGCGCCGTATCAGCAGCCTCTCCAGCGGTTTTCGCCGAAGCTGTCTGCAGCAGCGAAGGCATCGCACCGAACGCCAGGCCCCACACGGCGACGGCGATGTACACCACGGTCGCCGATTCTCGCCACAGGCCCAAGGCGATGGCGGAGAGCATGAACAGCAGCGTGCTGATCAGCACCAGCTCGCGTAGCCAGTGGTCGATCAGGCTGCCGACGATCCACAGGCTCAGCACCGACGCCAGGCCAAATACCAGCAGCACCCGGTCGATATCGCTGGCCAGTCCCGACGGTTGCAGGAACGGTGCGATGTAGGTGTACAGCAGGTTATGAGCAACCACGTAGGACAGGGTCACGAACAGTACCGGTCGCACGCCGGGCAGAGTGAAGACCTGACGCAGAGGCAGCTGTTTTCCCACGCGCTCGCCGGGGAAGTCCGGCACTTGCCAGCGCACCCAGATCACCAGCAGCAGCGTCAGTGCGGTCATGATCGCGAAGCTCAGGCGCCAGCCGACGATCGTGCCGAGCAACGTTCCCGCCGGGATGCCCAACGACAGGGCAAGCGGCGCGCCCAGCATGGCGACGGTGATGGCCCGGCCTTGCAGATGGGGCGCAACCATGCGGCTGGCATAGCCTGCCAGCAATGCCCAGAGTAGCCCGGCGAAGACCCCGGCCAGCAGTCGTGCGATCAAGGTCAGCCAGTACAGCTCTGACAGGGCGGTGATGCTGTTGGCGATGGCGAAGCCGCCGATGGCTGACAGTAGCAATGGGCGCCGGCGCCAGCTGCGGGTGGCGATGGTCAGCGGAATGGCGGCGAGCATCGAACCAATGGCGTACAGCGTGACCAGTTGGCCGATCAGCGCTTGCGAGACATTCAGCCCCGCGCTCATCTGCGGGAGCAGGCCGGCGGGCATGGCTTCGGTCAGCACGGTGATGAAGCCGGCGGTGGCCAGGGCCAGCAGGGCGCCGAGGGGCAAGCGTTCGGGTTCTTCAAGTGCAGTGCCGAGGTTTGGTGAGGTGAGTTGTGCGTCGTTCATGATTCAGCGTCCATGTGCCGAAGGGGATGAAGGCCATAGGCTAGGGCGCTGCGCATTGGAGAAAAATGGGTTACGGTTCCGAACATATCGGACACGGATGTCGTGAATGGGAGGAGTGGAATGGACAGCCTGGGCAGTATTTCGGTGTTTGTGCAGGTTGCCGAGACCCGCAGTTTTACCGAAGCGGGGCGGCTGCAGGGCGTGTCGTCTTCGGCGGTCGGCAAAAGTATCGCGCGGCTGGAGGCGCGACTTGGCGTGCGGCTGTTTCATCGCACGACTCGCAGCATCACCCTGACCAGCGAGGGTGCGCTGTTCCTCGAGCGCTGTCGCAAGATTCTCGCCGAGGTGGAAGCCGCCGAGTTCGAACTGTGCAATTCCGCGTCGCAACCCCATGGCAAGTTGCGTATCAGCCTGCCGCAGGTGCATGGACTAGTGATGCCGGTGATGAACGAGTTCATGGCGCTGTACCCGCAGATCGAGCTGGATCTGGACCTGACCGATCGCATGGTCGATGTGGTCGAGGAGGGCTTCGATGCAGTGATTCGCACCGGCAAGCCTCGGGATTCACGGCTGATGGCGCGGCCCTTGGGTGATTTTCACATGGTGCTGGTGGCGAGCCCGCTGTATCTGCAGCAACGTGGCATGCCGCAGATCCCAGCCGATCTGGCGGATCACGCCTGTTTGCGGCATACCTTTCACGCCACCGGCAAACTGGAACCGTGGCCGTTGATCCGCGAGGAAAGCGCACCTGAAGCGCGTCTGCCGACCCGACTGGTCAGCACCTCTATCGAAGCCGTCAGCCATGCAGCCATTGCCGGCATGGGCATCGCCTGCCTGCCGGACTTCATGACCCATGAGGCGGTGGCGCAGGGGCGCTTGCAACGGGTGCTGGATGCTCATCTGCAACACGTCGGTCAGTTCTGGGTGTTGTGGCCGTCGAGCCGCCATGCAACCGCCAAATTGCGGGTATTTATCGATCATTTATCGACGCGGCTTTTTCCCGACGCTCATCCTCGGTAAAGTTGTAACTGTTTTAAGACACTAATCCGTGCGCCGCGGGGCCGCGATCTGTTGCACAATACGCCCCGGACCGTTTTCCCTCAGGATGTTTAATGTTGATTTCAACTCCCATGCGTGTCGTTGGGTTGGCGCTGTTGTTGACCGCTGTGGCCGGCTGTTCGAAAGACAAGCCGATCTATGAGCATGAGAATTTCGACGATTCCGGTACGTATTCTCGCAATTACCCGGTTGCCGATGTCGCCAGTTGTGAGGCGGCCCGTCGTGCGCTGCTCAGCCAGGGCTACATCATCACCAGCAGCGACCCGAAACTGGTCAGTGGCCACAAGAGCTTCCAGCAGACCGGTGAAACTCACCTGGAGATCAGCTTCAACGTGGTCTGCGCCGAAGATGGCAGTGCCAAGCACCATGCCACGGTGTTCGCCAACGCCTTGCAGGATCGCTACGCGCTGAAGAAGACCAACAACTCCGCCAGTCTCGGAGTCGGCGTGTTGGGTTCGGTGTCGATGCCGATCGGTTCCTCCGATGATTCGATGGTCAAGGTCGCCAGTGAGACCGTGACCTCGCAGAAGTTCTACGAGCGATTCTTCACCCTGGTCGAACTGTTCCTGCCGGCGGATGCGAAGAAAGCGGCGCACATCGAAGAAAAACCCAAGACCGACCTCGGTGTGCCGGAGCCGAAGCCTGCCGCTGTAGCGCCGACAACCCCGGCTACCCCGGCACCGACGGTAGAAACAACGCCTGCGCCGCCGCCAGCCGGGATTGTCGAGCCAGCCCAGACCACGGCGCCGGCAGCCCCAGCAGCGACCCCAGCGCCGGCCCCGGTTGCACCGACGCCAGTGGGTTCCGAACCTGTGGTGCCGCCTGCCGAGCCCGCGCCGATCACCCCGGCACCGACTGCTGAACCTGCTCCGGCTACCGAAACGATCACGCCGCCGGCCAACCCCACCAATATCCCGCCGCCGTCCGAGCCGATTCCGGCGATGCAATAAGCTGCGCGCAGCCCTCCTGTGGGAGCGGGCTTGCTCGCGAAAGCGGAGTGTCAGTCAATGTATATGTTGATTGACACTGCGCTTTCGCGAGCAAGCCCGCTCCCACATTTGTTTTGTGGTGTACTCAAATCTCGTTACATTCCCCCGACAAAAATCCCGCGATAAATTCCTGACCACCTGCTACGTTTTATTCATGAAGGCGGGATGTCACTTTTCCTTCATACGGGCACGATAGGCTCGAAGCATTGGTTATTTGACCGGGCTATTTTTCAAGCGAGCAGCAGGGGGATGACACGATGGATGACTATCAAGAAGAACTGCTCGAATACCAGGCCTTTGAACTCGATCAGCCAGAACCGGCAGAAGACGCCACCGAGCTGTAAGGCGTCAGGCGGTTTTGCGGTGACTGCGGCGAAACTCGCCAGGGGTCTGACCGCTCCAGCGTTTGAAAGCGCGCTGAAACGCCTCGGCTGAAGCAAAGCCCAGCAGGTAGGCAATTTCGCCGAACGCCAGTTCGGTGTCGCGGATGTAGGTCATCGCCAGATCACGGCGGGTGTCATTGAGGATCGCGCGAAACTGCGTGCCTTCCTCGGCCAGTTTGCGCCGCAACGTCCAGGTCGGCAGCTTCAGACGCGCCGCCACTTCTTCCAGGTCGGGTTCCCGGCCACCATTGAGCAACGGCCCCAACAGCTGAATGATGCGTTCACGCAGACTGCGGGTGCGGGTCAATTGCTCCAGTTCCCGTTCGCACAACGCGAGCAAATGCTTCCAGGTGCTCGGGCAGTGCTCCGGGTTGCGCTGAGCGAGGCTGGTGAGGCTTAAGCGCAGTTGATTGCGTTCGGCGCCGAACTGCAGCGGGCAGTCGCCCAGCACGCTGTAGGCGTCGCGATAGGTTGGCTCGTCAAATTCGATTTCGATGCGTTCCGCTCGCAGTTGCTCGCGGCCGACGCTGGACAGCTGATGCAGCCAGCCAGCGATGATTGAATCCACCACAAAGCGGTTATAGGCGTTGTACGGACTGATCGAATAGAAGCGCAGCCAGGCGCCATTCGCGTCTTCATGAAAACTCGACTGGCCGCGATAGTTGGAACCGTACAACGGCTCGAAGCGGATCAGGCAACGGGCGGCCTCGCGCACGGTCGGCGCCTGAGCGGCGGTGACCCCGGCGAGCCCGGCCTGACTCAAACGACTGAGCTGGCCCATGCGCAGGCCCAGAGCCGGGTCGCCGGTCAACTGAATCGCGCTGTGCCCCAGACGCATGTAGCGCGGGATCGACAGCCGCGCGCCGGCTTCGGCCAGTCGAGCGGCGTCCAGCCCGTATTGTTCCAGCAGCGGTTGCGAGTCGACGCCATGGCTGCGCACGGCATCGGCAAGGCTGTGGACGAAGCCAACCGACAGATCCCCAAGGCGCATCGGCATTGGTTTCATGGTTTACAACCAGATGTTCAGCAGACGCGCGCCACGGGCTTCGCCATCGGCGAATTGCTGGCCGTTGCTGCTGAGGAAGCTTTGTCCCGAACTGGGCTTGTCCCAGAACTGCCCGCGCAGGAACACACTCATCCCAGCAATCGCGCGACTGCTCGGCGGTTGCGCGGTCAGCGTCAGGCGATGCCAGGCCTGACCCTCACTGATTTCCCCGGGCTTGAGGCTGACCGAACCCGGTGTGCTCGAACCCTTGTAGCCGGCCCACGGCTGATTCCAGGCGTCGTGACCGACGACGAAAGCGGGCACCGCCACCAGTTGCGCGCCTTGCTCGTCGAGTCGGCGATAGTTGTCGGGGTACCAGCTGTCGCTGCCGATTAGCACACCCAGACGCCCGGCCGGGGTCTCGATCACGTTGATCGCATGCCCGTCTTCGCTATTGATCACGTCGCGCTGTTCGAAGATCGGGTGCATCTGCCGCTGCGGCTGACCCAGCGGCACACCATCACGGCCGAACACCACGCTACTGTTGAACAGCGCGCCGCTGCCGGGTTTGAGCTGGCCGTCGCGGATGCTCGGTTCGGGCAAGACGATAGAACCGGCCACCAAGGTCACGTGGAATTCCTTGGCCAGCCCGCCGAACAGCGCCTGGTAATCCTTGGCCATGACTTTGGACTTCATGCGCAGGTGCGCGTCGTCGAGGCGATTTTCGCCTTTGGCAGTGAGCCAGGCGCGGGCGAACAGCAACGGATTGCTCGCCGCCAGCCAGTTCATCGCTTCGACGAGAGTCGGGGCCTGGTACAGCTCGTCTTTCTCACCGCTGATCATCAGCCAGGTGCCGACATGCTCGGGCAGGACGACTACGGTTTTTTCGTTGAGCAATCCTTGATCCTGCGCCTGCTGCAGATAGGCTGCGAATTTGCGGTGCAGGCGCTCGGGGCTCTGGTAGTCGGTAGGGAACAGTTCCGGCTGGATGCCCAGCAGGTTGCCTCGATCAGCTGGGGTGCCCTGATCGACCGCCAGTTTGATGCGCAGGTCCGACAGGTAATGGCCCGCCGGCCGGTCCGCCGCCCACATGGCGTAGGTGGTCAGGGCGGCAACGATGGCCATGGAGAAAAACAGGTACAGAAGTTTGCGCATGAAAACCAACAACAGCCGGGTACAGGGTGTGGCACCTAGGGTAGGGCGCATGCTGGCGCTTGCCAAGGGGCGCTGCGCATTTGGATCAATAAGTTGTCAGTTTCGGTCATTGAGTGACAGCAGTGCGACTCTTAGTCTGTCGAACATGACTGACGGGGGACGCAGAGCTCCCGCAATTTCCGTGATCGCTCGTTGTGGAGTTACCGATGACCGCCGCTCATTACCCGCACCTGTTGGCCCCGCTGGACCTGGGATTCACCACGCTGCGCAACCGCACCCTGATGGGTTCGATGCACACTGGCCTCGAAGAAAAACCGGGCGGTTTCGAACGCATGGCGGCGTACTTCGCCGAGCGCGCCCGGGGTGGTGTCGGCCTGATGGTCACCGGCGGTATCGGCCCGAACGACGAGGGCGGCGTGTACTCCGGCGCAGCCAAACTGACCACCGAGGAAGAAGCGCTCAAGCACCGCATCGTCACCCGCGCGGTGCATGAGGCGGGCGGCAAGATCTGCATGCAGATCCTCCACGCCGGGCGTTATGCCTACAGCCCGAAACAGGTCGCGCCGAGTGCGATTCAGGCACCGATCAACCCGTTCAAGCCCAAAGAGCTGGACGAGGAAGGCATCGAGAAACAGATCAGCGATTTCGTCACCTGTTCGGTACTGGCGCAGAGCGCCGAGTACGACGGCGTGGAAATCATGGGCTCGGAAGGTTATTTCATTAACCAGTTCCTCGCCGCGCACACCAACCACCGTACCGACCGCTGGGGTGGCAGCTACGAAAACCGCATGCGCCTGCCGGTGGAAATCGTCCGTCGTGTACGTGAAGCGGTGGGCCCGAACTTCATCATCATTTTCCGCCTGTCGATGCTCGATCTGGTCGAGGGCGGCAGCAGCTGGGAAGAAATCGTGACCCTGGCCAAAGCCATCGAGCAGGCCGGCGCGACCATCATCAACACCGGCATCGGCTGGCACGAAGCGCGGATTCCGACCATCGCCACCAAAGTGCCGCGCGCCGCGTTCAGCAAGGTCACCGCCAAGTTGCGTGGATCGGTGAGCATTCCGTTGATCACCACCAACCGCATCAACACCCCGGAAATCGCCGAGCAGATCCTTGCTGAAGGCGATGCTGACATGGTCTCGATGGCCCGGCCGTTCCTCGCCGATCCGGACTTCGTCAACAAGGCCGCGGAAGGTCGCGCCGATGAAATCAACACCTGCATCGGTTGCAACCAGGCGTGTCTCGATCACACCTTCGGCGGCAAACTCACCAGTTGCCTGGTCAACCCCCGTGCCTGCCACGAAACCGAGCTCAACTATCTGCCGGTGCAGCAGATCAAGAAGATCGCGGTGGTCGGTGCCGGCCCTGCCGGTCTGTCCGCCGCGACCGTGGCCGCCGAGCGCGGGCACCAGGTGACGTTGTTTGATTCGGCCAGCGAAATCGGTGGCCAGTTCAACATCGCCAAGCGTGTGCCGGGGAAGGAAGAATTCTTCGAAACCCTGCGCTACTTCAAGCGCAAGCTGCAGACCACGAATGTCGAGGTGTGCCTGAATACTCGCGTCGACGTGGCGAAGCTGGTCGAGGGCGGTTACGACGAAATCATCCTCGCCACCGGCATTGCGCCGCGAGTGCCGGCGATTCCGGGCGTCGAAAATGCCAAGGTGCTGAGCTACCTGGACGTGATCCTCGAGCGCAAACCGGTGGGCAAACGCGTGGCGGTGATTGGCGCGGGCGGTATCGGTTTCGACGTATCGGAATTCCTTGTGCACCAAGGCGTGGCCACCAGTCTGGATCGCACCGCGTTCTGGAAAGAGTGGGGCATCGACACCCATCTGGAAGCCCGTGGTGGCGTGGCCGGGATCAAACCGGCGCCGCATGCACCGGCCCGTGAAGTGTTCCTGTTGCAGCGCAAGAAAACCAAGGTCGGCGACGGTCTGGGCAAGACCACCGGCTGGATTCACCGCACTGGCCTGAAGAACAAGCAGGTGCAGATGCTCAACAGCGTCGAATACCTGAAGATCGACGACGAAGGCCTGCACATCCGCATCGGCGAAACCGGCGAGCCGCAAGTGCTGGCGGTGGACAACATCGTGATCTGCGCCGGCCAGGATCCGCTGCGTGAGCTGCAGGACGGTCTGGTGGCGGCGGGGCAGAACGTGCACCTGATCGGCGGCGCCGATGTGGCGGCGGAGCTGGATGCCAAGCGCGCGATCAATCAGGGGTCGCGTCTGGCTGCTGAACTCTAAGCCCCACAAATCTCCAATGTGGGAGCGGGCTTGCTCGCGAAAGCGGAGTGTCAGCCAATACACATGTCGACTGACACGACGCCTTCGCGAGCAAGCCCGCTCCCACAGTAGATTTGTGGTGTTCGCAGAATTTATGGATGGCGCGAATCCTGTAGGAGTGAGCCTGCTCGCGATGGCGTCCTGTGAGCGATTAGAATGCCGGCTCAGTCCAGAATGATCATTCGGCCATGCTTCTTCCTCCCGCCAACTGGCTACCCCAAGCCCCCCTCGAACGACTTCAGCTCGACTGGCTCAGCACCGCCGGTATCGAGGTCGCCATCCTGCGTCTGGACCGGATCGACCCGCTGATCAGTGGCAACAAGTGGTTCAAACTCGTTGAGCACCTCAAGGCCGCCGATCGCGCCGGGGCGCGAGGCATCATCAGTCTTGGTGGCGCACATTCCAATCATCTGCATGCGCTCGCAGCGGCGGGCAAACGTCTGGGCTTCAAAACAGTCGGCCTGTTGCGCGGGCATCCGCAGCAGACGCCCACGGTTGTGGATTTGCAGGCGTTCGGCATGCAACTGCACTGGCTGGGGTTTGGCGGCTATCGGGATCGGCATGCGCCGGGGTTCTGGCAGCCGTGGCAGACACAGTATCCGGACTTTCATGCGGTGCCGGAGGGCGGCGGCGGATTGCCCGGGGCGCTCGGTTGTGCGGCGCTGAAGGCGCAGGTCAACGCGCAATTGGCCGGATTGGGCTGGAGCGATTATCACGGCTGGTGGCTGGCCTGCGGCACCGGGACGACCCTGGCAGGGCTGGTGCTCGCCGAGGCGGGAGAGCATCCGGTGTACGGTGCGCTGGCGGTGCCGGAGGACCATGGCGTGGCGCCGCAGGTTGAGGCGATTGTTCAGGAGGCGGGGCGGGTTGCGGTGGACTACGCGCTGTTCGACGCGAGCCGGGGTGGTTTCGCCAAGGTTGATGCACAGTTGCTTGAATTCATCGACAGCACTGAGCGCAGTAGCGGCGTTCCGCTGGAGCCGCTGTACACCGGCAAGGCGTTATTGGCGCTGAAGCAGCAGGTTGAAGCGGGCAGGTTCGAGCACGGCACGCGGCTGATCTTCGTGCATACCGGTGGCTTGCAGGGGCGCCGCGGATTCAGTTCCTGCAGTTGAACTTATGTGGCGAGGGAGCTTGCTCCCGCTCGGCGGCGCAGCCGTCGCAAGTCCAGCGACAGCGCTCTGCCTGAATGTCCGCATTTTCAGAATTTGGGTCTGCTGCGCAGCCCAGCGGGAGCAAGCTCCCTCGCCACAGGGCATGTCACTGAACCAATGTTCAATTGCGCTTGGGCATCATCCGCAACAGGGTGTTATCGCCGACCACATAATGGTGATACAGCCCCGCCAGCGCATGCAGGCCGATCAGCCAGTAGCCGATGTTGCCGATCAACACGTGCCAGTGTTCCACCTGCTTGGCGAAAGCCTTGTCTTCATTGACCAGCAGTGGCAGATCGAAGCCGTAGAACATCACCTGATGCCCCTCGGCGCTGGTGATCAGCCAGCCGAGGATCGGCATGCTGATCATGAACAGGTACAACAGCCAGTGCATCACCCGCGCCAGCAAGGTCTGCCATTGGGGGGACGCCGGGAAGATTTTCGGTGCCGGGCCGATGCTGCGGGCCACCAGACGAAACCACACCAGCACGAACACGGTCAGGCCGAGCATGTAATGCACTTCGCGAATCAGCGAGCGGCCGCCACTGCCCTTGGGAAAGATCCCGCGCAACTCCATGCTGGCATACACCAGGATCAACAGGACCAGCATCAGCCAGTGCAGCAGCACGGACACGGTGCTGTAGCGGGATTCGGAACTTGTCCACGGCATACGGTATTTCCTCACGGATCAGGGTCGCTGCGTGCCGTTCTTGTGCGACGGCATGCTTTAACTGTAATCCGCTTTGACGGATTTGCCTGATGCTGATCGGTCTTTTAATGCGCTGAATCAGGTGTTGTGCTGCTTTTTCATAAAAAAACGCCAGTGTCACGAAGACACTGGCGTTTTTTCTTTTAACGCAGCGGCGATCAGCTCGATTGTGGCATTTCACCGTTGGCCAGGCGCTTGTTGATATCGGCAATCACTTCCGGCAGGTCGCTGATGGTGTCGATCATGTAGTGCGGACGCGAATCGGCGAACAGCGCGTGGATGCGTTTGCGTTCACTGGCCAGTTCGTCGCTGCCCAGCGCACGGTAGCCGGCGTAATCCAGGCCCAGCGCGTTGCCCGAGCAGATCAGCGCCACAGTCCACATCCCGGCGCGACGGCCTTCGAGGATGCCCGGCACGGTGTCGTCGATCTTCACGCAGGCGCCGACGTCGTCGATGCCCAGGGCGATCACGTTGGCCAGCGCCTGAGCAGGCCATGGACGGCCGTTCGGCACTTCGTCGGTGGCCACCACATGATCGGCGACGTAGCCGTTGCTGGCGGCCAGCGCCACGACCTTGTCCATCACCTGTTTCGGATAGCCGGAGCAGGAGCCGATCTTGATCCCTTGCTGGCGCAGGTTGGCGATGGTTTCCAGTGCGCCGGGAATCAGCGCCGAGTGTTCGGCGATCTTTTCGATCTGCAACGGCATGAAGCGGTTGTAGATGGCGGTGACGTCGTCATCGGTCGGGGTGCGGCCGAACGCTTTGCGATAACGCTCGGCCACTTGCGGCTGATCGCACAGGGTGCGGATGTGGTCCCACTTGCCCATGCCCATCGGGCCACGGGCCTCTTCGATGGACACCTGCACGTCGAATTCGGCGAAGGCTTCGACGAAGATCTGCGTTGGCGCGAACGAGCCGAAATCGACCACGGTACCGGCCCAGTCGAGGATGGCGGCTTGCAGCTTGCTTGGGTTGGTGTAGTTCATGGCAATCAATTCCTGAGTTGGCAATACGGTTCAAAACTGTGGGAGCGGGCTTGCTCGCGAAGGCGTTGTGTCAGTCGACATTAATGTTGAATGTTCAACCGCTTTCGCGAGCAAGCCCGCTCCCACAGGGGGATTGGGGTGTTGTTCAGATCTCGAGGACTTCCATCTCGCGCAGCACTTCACCCACTGCCGCGACGGCCTGGCGCATTTCGTCCGGGCTGACGTGGCCGATGCAGCCGACGCGGAAGGTTTCGACCTGAGTCAGTTTGCCGGGGTAGAGGATGTAACCCTTGGCCTTGACCCGTTCGTAGAAGTCCTTGAACTGGTAGCGCGGGTCCTTCGGGGCATGGAAGGTGGCGATGATCGGCGCCTGGATCGCCGCCGGCAGAAAGCTGCGCAGCCCGAGCTTGCCCATCTCTTCCATCAGCGCCTGGCAGTTGGCGGCGTAGCGCGCATGGCGAGCGGGGAGGCCACCTTCTTCGTTGTATTGCAGCAGCGCTTCGTGCAGCGCCGCGACCACATGGGTCGGCGGGGTGAACCGCCACTGACCGGTCTTCTGCATGTAGCTGTGCTGGTCGTACAGGTCCATCGCCAGCGAGTGCGAGTTGCCGGCGGCTGCGGCCAGTGATTCTTTGCGAGCAAAGACGAAACCCATTCCCGGCACGCCCTCCAGACACTTGCCGGAGGCGGCGATCAGCGCGTCGAACGGCACTTTTTGCGCGTCCACCGGCAGTGCGCCGAACGAGCTCATGGCGTCGATGATCAAGCGCTTGCCGTGTTGCGCAACGACGTCAGCGATCTCCGGCAACGGGTTGAGGATGCCGGTGCTGGTTTCGCAGTGAATCAGCGCAACATGGGTGATGTCGCCGTCGGCGCGCAGCAGACGATCGACGTCGGCGGCGGTAGTCGGTTCGTCTTCGGCAGTCTCAAAGGTGCTGAACGAGCGGCCGAGCACTTCGCAGATCTTCGCCAGACGCTTGCCGTAGGCGCCGTTGATCAGCACCAGGACTTTACCGTCACGCGGCACCAGGGTACCGATGGCAGCTTCGACGGCGAAGGTGCCGCTGCCCTGCAACGGCACGCAGTGGTGAGTGGCGGCGCCGTTGAGGATCGCCAGCAGTTGCTCGCAGAGGCTGGCGGTCAGTTGATTGAAGCGGTCATCCCATGACCCCCAGTCGACCATCATTGCCTGGCGGGTGCGCGCCGAGGTGGTCAACGGGCCGGGAGTGAGCAGGATGGGGGCGGCAGTACTCATTCGTGTGTCCTCGCGAAAGCGCTGTGGGATGAAGCTACGGGGCATACGTTGCAATTCGCCGTTGCATCAATCAAATTGTTTGTTGTTATGCCAGCCATCAGTGAGGGTTATTCATGAATCTGTTCCAGCTGCGTGCCTTCGACGCCGTGGCCCGGGAAGGCAGCTTCACCCGCGCCGCCGCGCGCCTGTTTATCAGCCAGCCGGCGGTCACCGGGCATATCAAAGCGCTGGAGGAACACTACCAGATCACCTTGTTGCGCCGAACGGCACGCCGGGTGGAACTGACCGAGGAAGGCACCAAACTGGCGGCGATCACCCGCGCCATGTTCGGTCTGGCCGAGGAGGCGCAGACCATGCTTGAGGCCAACCGCCAGTTGCTCACCGGGCGTCTGGAGGTGGCGGCGGACGGGCCGCACATGGTCATGCCGATGCTCGCCAGCCTGCGCGCACGTTATCCGGGGATCACGGTGAATCTGCGTCTGGGCAATGCGCAGGAAACCCTCGCCGCGCTGCTATCCGAGCATGCGGACGTGGCGGTGTTGACCGAGGTCGAACCGCGCAAGGGCCTGCACCTGCAAGCCTTGAGCGAATCGCGGATCTGCGCGCTGGTGCCCGCCGGGCATACGTGGGCGCAGCGTGCTGGCGAACTAAAACTCAAGGAGCTTGATCAGGTGATCATGGTGCTGCGCGAGCCGAGTTCGATCACCCGGCGCACCTTTGATCAGGCCTGCATGCAGGCGGCGGTGCATCCGCGAGTGTTGCTGGAGCTGGACAGTCGCGAGGCGGTGACCGAAGCGGTGGCGGCGGAGCTGGGGGTAGGTGTGGTGTCTTCGGTGGAGGTCAGCCATGACCCGCGGGTAGTGGCGATTCCGATTGTCGGGGACGGGTTGGTCAATCGGCACATGATCGGGTGCATGGAGCGGCGGCGGGAGTTGCGCTTGATTCAGGCGTTCTTTGGTCTGACGACAGTCTGACAATTCGCGGCGCGTCATTCGCGAGCAAGCTCGCTCCCACAGGTATTGTGGCGTGTACATAATGTGTGAACGACCGAGAACCCTGTGGGAGCGAGCTTGCTCGCGAAGGGGCCAGACCTGTTTACGCAAGGCTCTCGCGTACCATATCGAGAAACGTCGCCACCACCCGCCGCGAACTCTGCTCACGCAAGCACACCAGCGTCTCGGTCAATCGCCGGGTGCAATCGGTAATCGGCAACGCGCAGACTCGCGAATCCGCGCCAAACTCCGCCGCCGACACCACCCCCACACCAATTCCCACCACCACCGCCTCACGCGCGGCTTCCCGGCCCTCGACCTGAATCGCCGGGCGAATACGGAACCCGGCGCGGGCCATTTCTTCTTCCAGGGTCTGCCGGGTCACCGAGCCGTGTTCGCGCAGCACCAGCGGCGTGTCGTCAAGATCGGCCAGGCAGATCGACTCACGCTCGGCCCAGGGGTGATGGCGTGAGACGAACGCCACCATCGGGTCGTTGCGCAGCGGCACGCACAGCAGACGTTCATCGCTGACATCGCGCCCGAGCAGCGCCAGATCGGCCTGATAGTTGAACAGGCGAAACAGCGATTCATCGGTGTTGCCGGTTTCGATCTTCACGCTGATCCCCGGGTAGCGCTCGCAAAACCGCGCGATCTGCGGCAGCACATGCACCGGCGCATCCACTGCCAGAATCAGGCTGCCGGTTTGCAAGGCCCGGGAATCCTGCAGCAACTCCTGTGCTTCAGCCTCGATCACAAACAGCCGTTGGGTAATCGCCAGCAGACGCTCACCGAGATCGGTCAGGCGCACCGAACGCTTGTTGCGGTGAAACAGCAACACGCCAAAGCGTTCCTCGAGTTTGCGCACCTGGTCGGAAATCGCCGGTTGTGTGAGAAAAAGCCGTTCGGCGGCTTTGGTGAAGCTTCCGTGGACAGCCACGGCGTGAAAGGCTTTGAGCTGGGCGTGGGACACCGACATGCAGCCTCCAGTAACAAGCTGAGCTTATGTGTGAAATACGATAAATCGATTTTATTTATTAAACAGTAATTGCTTTGATCCGCTCACGCCATCGCTGCCTGTCTGTTCGGACAGCAGGGTTGGCGATGAGCCTGTGCGTGCAACAACAGGACTCATCTGACCGCTATCGCCATCAGGGATGGGCGCTGGCGCAGTGCTCAACAATAAAAAACACAGGCGTTTACTTAACGATTCTGCCGGCACACTCACACCCTGAGGTCAGAACCACAATGAACAAGCACATCGGCACCATTGCGCGTTGGCGCATGCAGATTTTCGCTGTCACCTGGCTCGCGTACGCCGCTTTCTATTTCACCCGCAAAGCGTTTTCGGTGGCCAAACTGGGCATCGCCGAAGACCCGACCTTCATGCTCGACAAGATGGCCATGGCCAACCTCGATGCAATCTATCTGGCGGCCTACGCCATCGGCCAATTCACCTGGGGCATGCTCGCCGACCGCTTTGGCCCAAGGGTTGTGGTGCTCGGCGGGCTGTTGATTTCCGCGGGTGCGGCACTGGTGATGGGCAGCTTCGCCACGCTGCCGATCTTCGCCACTTGCATGCTGATTCAGGGCCTGGCGCAATCCACCGGCTGGTCGGGGCTGTGCAAGAACCTCGGCAGTTTCTTCCCGGCCGAACAGCGTGGGCGGGTACTCGGTCTGTGGAGTTCCTGCTACGCGTTTGGCGGTCTGGTGGCCTCGCCGTTTGCCGGCTGGTGGGCGTATACGCTGATGGGCACCTGGCACGCGGCGTTCATTTCCAGCGCTGCGGTAGTGGCGGCGGTGGCGGTGCTGTTCTTTATATTCCAGCGCAACAAACCGGAAGACGTCGGCTTGCCAGCGGTGGAGCCGGAGCCGGAATTGAGTGCGGCAGAGACCGAAGCCAACAGCAAACTCAGCGTCTGGGAGCCGTTGAAGGAAATCCTGCGCAACCGCACGGTGCTGGTGCTGGGCCTGGCGTATTTCATGCTGAAACCGGCGCGCTACGCGATTCTGCTGTGGGGCCCGGTGATCGTCTTCGAACAGATGCCCAGTGTCGGCAAGGTCGGCGCGGCGATCATTCCCACCTCGTTCGAACTGGCCGGTTTACTCGGGCCGATCATGATCGGCATGGCCTCGGACAAACTGTTCGGCGCCCGGCGCATGCCGGCCTGCGTCCTCAGCCTGCTGGCGCTGACCGTGACGTTGGCGCTGTTCATGGGCGCGTTGCACACCGGCAGCGTGATGCTGGTGGTGGCGCTGCTGTTTGTCATGGGCCTGACCCTGTACGGGCCGGACTCGATGATCAGCGGCGCGGCGGCGATCGACTTCGGCAAGGCCAAGGCCGGTGCCACTGCGGCCGGTTTCGTCAACGGTTGCGGCTCGGTCGGCGCGGTGCTCGGCGGATTGCTGCCGGGTTACTTCGATTCGGTGACGGTGTTCATCGTCTTCGCCGGCTGCGCATTGTTCTCGGCGCTGGTGCTGATTCCGCACTGGAACAGCCGCCCGGTCGGGGTGATGGAACCGCGCGCGTCCATCCCCAATTGCCCGCTGACCATCAAACCCCTGCGTAACTGAAACCCTTGCCTCGCGGCCTGCTGCGGCGCTCGCGGCAGGCTGTGTCGTGGCCATCTGACTGGAGAATCCCATGCGACCGTTTTGGCTCGAACAGGCCTTGCAGGCCGATCCATCCGCAACGTGCCCACCGCTGCAAGGCGAAGTACGCACTGACGTGTGCATCGTCGGCGGCGGCTACACCGGGTTGTGGACGGCGATCATGCTCAAGCAGCAGAACCCGGAACTCGACGTGCTGCTGATCGAAGCCGACATCTGCGGCGCCGGTGCCAGTGGGCGCAACGGCGGTTGTGCGTTGTCGTGGTCAGCCAAGTATTTCACCCTCGAGCGGCTGTTCGGCGTCGAGGAGGCGGTACGTCTGGTCAAGGAATCCGAGCGCAGCATCCACGCCATCGGCGCGTTCTGCGAACAGTACGGCGTCGAGGCCGATTATCGCCTCGACGGCACGCTGTACACCGCTACAAACAAGGCGCAGGTCGGCTCGACTGACGCAGTGATCGCGGCGCTGGAGCGGCAGGGCATCAACTCATTCACCCAGCGGCCGGTGGCCGATGTGCAGCGCATGGCCGGTTCCGGCAAGCATCTGGAGGGCTGGTTCTCGCCGGCAGCTGCCAGTGTGCAACCGGGTAAACTGGTGCGCGGCCTGCGCCGGGTGGCGTTGCAACTGGGCGTGAAGATCCATGAAAACACTGCGATGACCGGCCTGGAAGAAGGCTGCCCGGCGCGGATTCATACCGCTAACGGCAGGGTGATTGCCGACCGCGTGGTGTTGGCGATGAACGCGTGGATGGCCCGGGCGTTTCCGCAGTTCGAGCGTAGCGTGGCGATTGTTTCCAGCGACATGCTGATCACCGAGCCGCGCCCCGATCTGCTGCAGGACATCGGATTGACCAGCGGCGTTACGGTGCTCGATTCGCGGATTTTCGTGCACTACTACCACAACACGCCGGACGGCCGGATCATGCTCGGCAAGGGTGGCAACACGTTCGCTTTTGGTGGGCGGATGTTGCCGGTGTTTGATCAGCCGTCGCCTTATGCGGATTTGCTCAAGCGCAGTCTTGGGGATTTTTTTCCGGCGTTTGCCGAGGTCAAGGTCGATGCGACCTGGAATGGGCCGTCGGATCGCTCGGTGACCGGGTTGCCGTTTTTTGGGCAGATGAGTGCCAGTGGCAATGTGTTTTATGGCTTTGGATATTCCGGCAGTGGTGTCGGGCCGTGTCACATGGGCGGGCAGATTCTTGCTTCGTTGGTTCAGGGGCTCGATAACCCTTGGACCCGTTCGCCATTGGTGAATGGGCCGTTGGGGTATTTTCCGCCGGAGCCGATTCGGTATCTGGGGTCGTTGATGGTGCGTAATGCGATTCGGCGCAAGGAGCGGGCTGAGGATCATGGGCGGCGGCCGCGGCATCTGGATGTGCGGTTGGCGAGGTTTGCGGCGGCGGCGGGGAAGGCTGACAAGGGGTGATTGGGGGGTGGCGAGCGCTGCGTTCTTTTGGGTTACCGAGTACATATCCGTTTCTGCGGTAACGGCTTCTTATGGTTTCGCTCTTACAGCGACTCACTTTTCCAGACGCCGAAAAGTAAGCAAAAGGCTTGGCCCCGGCGTACGGCCCTCGCTTAGGCTCGGGTTCCTTCGTTGCGGGGTTCATCCGGGGGCATCGCCTCCGGTTTGCTTCGCTGCACCTCCTCTCGATGTGTTTGGCTGCGCCAAACGTCGCTGCGCTCCCACCCCCGGATAAACCCCTCCACTCAGCCTGCCGAAGGGGCCGGCACGGCAAGATCAAGGGCTTTCGGCGAGCTGACACTCGGCCATGAGTGGTGAAAAGCATGCGCTTGGCTTTAGCTCTTCTGTGGGAGCTGGCTTGCCAGCGATGGCGGCCTACGAGCCGACCAATCTCTAACTGCCCGCACCCAATCCAACTGTAGGAGTGAGCCTGCTCGCGATAGCGCCCTCCCAGCCAACCAGGTTCCGGCCGCTGTACTCATTTCAATCTCTGCAGCGCTTACGGATCGGCGCCATGGAGCAGCCAATCGAGCAACAGGCTGCTGTCGCGCGGTGGCGGCGTTTGGGTCGGTGGCGCGGGCCGCGGGTTGGCGAGGCAGAGGATCGGTCGATCCGGGTCGCTGTCGAGGAAGCTCACCCACACCTCACTGCCGGCGCGGGGCAATTGGTGGGCGGCGAGTTGGCCGGCGCCGGTTAGCGCGATCGGCAGCCACAGGCATGCAGACTCAGTGGTCTGCGCCGGCCAGAGGCTGACGCCGATGCGCCCGCGATCGTCCAGTGGCGCTGGCTGGCCGGGCGATCCCAGCACTTGCGCCAGGTGATAGCCGCCGATGTTCGGACGTGGCTGTGCCAGAGGCGGGCGGAAATCGCTCGACCAAGGCAGGGCAGTAAAGTCGTTTTGGTAGCGATGCACACCCGTTGTTGGATCAAGAATCGAAGGGTGCTGGCCTTGATGGTGCAGTTCGGTGATCAGCCATTGTTCGTTGAAGGCATTGATCGGGTGTCCGCTGATCTGCAACAGATGGCCGCTGCGCAGTGCGCTGCAATCGCAGCAGCCCCGGATCGTGCGCGACTGGCAGCGCTGGCGCTGCAGGTGACGACGGCTGCGTTGTTCGGCGTGGCGCTGTTCGCCCGACAGGTTCAACGGTGTGAGCGCGGGCACGGGGTGGTTGGCCGCGTCTGCGGCGCTGATCTCCTGGCCCCGGTTGCGAATGCTGTGCGCGGCCATGACGGGGGTCGCGTCATGGCGTTGCAACAGGGTGCTGATGCGCGGCGACGGCGTGTCGTCGGTCACGGCAAACGGCACGGGCAATGGTTCCTGCGGCAGGCTCAGGTTGTCATCGGCAAACACCACGACATGCCCCTGCGGGCGATGTTCGAAGTGATAGTGAATGCCTTCCTCCTCACACAGTCGTTGCATGAAGGCCAGGTCGCTTTCCTCGAACTGAAGGCAAAATTCCCTTGGTGGGTATTGGCCGACGCTCATCTCGATCCGGTAACTGTCCGCCGGCAGTTCATGTTCGCCGAGCAATTGCGCGAGGATCGCCGGCACACTCGCTTGCACGAAGACCCGGCGCCGCGGCGACTGCTCCAGACTCAGCAGAGGCGGGACCAGCGTCAGCCGGTAGCCGATACGGTGGCTGGCGCGATGTTCGCAACTGACACTGTGGATCAGGCCATGAATCCCGTGATCGACGCCCAGACGCAGGAACGCTGGTTGGCGCAGCAGGCTTCCCGGCGGCAGGGCGGGGGCCAGACCGATCACGTCAATCTCGAAACGAAAAGGCTGATTCAGTGCTTCCTTGCCGCTGAAACGCAGCACCGGCAGGCACAGTTGGCCGTCACTCAGGGTCAGGGTGAAAGGGCTTTCCTTGTCATTGAGCATTCGTACGGGCTCTGTGGGGCAATACGGACGGCAGAGGGTACGAAAACGCGAGCACGAATGGTCATGGCTAGTGTGGTTTTCAGAATCGCCCTACAAGGTGTGGTGAAGATGTCGATTCAACAATGAATATTTTTGGTCGATTGCCAACTTTAGGCCGTATAAACTTGGCGCCACGCGTCGGCCAATAGATGTCTCGGCGCCACAGATCAAGAGAGTGAGTAATGGGCGCACAGTGGAAGGTTAAACACAAAGAAGCGGCAGCCAACGCCAAGGGCAAGATCTTCGGCAAACTGGTGAAAGAAATCACCATCGCTGCCCGCAACGGTGCCGATACCGCCACCAACGCACACCTGCGTCTGGTGGTCGAACAGGCCAAGAAAGCTTCGATGCCCAAGGAAACCCTGGACCGCGCCATCAAGAAAGGCGCCGGCCTGCTGGGCGAAACCGTGCAGTACCACCGCGTGACGTACGAAGGTTTCGCGCCGCATCAGGTTCCGTTGATCGTCGAGTGCGTCACCGACAACATCAACCGCACCGTCGCAGAAATTCGCGTGGCCTTCCGTAAGGGCCAACTGGGTGCTTCCGGTTCGGTGGCCTGGGATTTCAACCACGTCGGCATGATCGAAGCTGCGCCGGACACCCCGGACGCCGATCCGGAAATGGCCGCGATCGAGGCCGGTGCCCAGGACTTCGAACCGGGTGAAGAGGGCGCGACCCTGTTCCTGACCGATCCGACCGACCTCGACGCCGTACAGAAGGCCCTGCCTGAGCAAGGTTTCACTGTGCTGTCGGCCAAACTCGGCTACCAGCCGAAGAACCCGGTCAGCGGCCTGAGTGCCGAGCAGATGGCTGAAGTCGAAGCGTTCCTCGAAGGCCTCGACAACCATGACGATGTGCAGGACATGTTTGTTGGTCTGGCGGGCTGATCTGTTGCAAAGATAACTGTGGCGAGGGAGCTTGCTCCCGCTCGGCTGCCCAGCAGTCGTTGTTTTTGGGACGGCTTTGCCGTCCAGCGGGAGCAAGTGCCCTCGCCACAGGATTTGCGTCAGTTACAGCTTTTCCAGCACCCCGATCACTTCGCTGAACCCCGGTCGCGCCAGCACATCCGGCTGACAGCAACGCTGTTCCAGCGCTTGCAGCCGCTCGCGCCGCTCATCGCTCAGCCCCGAGTCGATGCGCGCCAGCAATTCCCCGAGCAGAATCCCGAACGCCCGCACTTCGATGCGTTGCAGCGCCCGGGTTTCCAGGTTGTCGGTGGTGGCATGGAACGACGCCGCGCCGAAATCCCCCAGCAAGCAATCGCCCTGATCGTTCAACAGAATGTTGTGGCCGTAGAGATCGCCGTGGGTGATGCCCTGTTGATGCAGGTGTTCAGCCGCCGAAGCGATGCCTTGGGCAATGTTCAACGCCACCTCTGCACTGAACCGGCAATCCTCGGCATACACATCCCGCGAGCAACTGGCCAGGCTTGGCAATGCCGCGAGGTTACGGAAGCTCGGATCGATCAGTTGCATCACCAGGCCATGTTGGCCGTCAGGATGATCGTGAATGCGGCCCTCCACGCGAATCAGGTTCGGGTGCAGGCCGGCGGTGATGCAGGCGTTCATCTCGTGCAGCGGCGACCCGTCGCTGGTCATTTCACCTTTATAGAGCTTCACCGCGACCGGCACCTGCGAGCCGTCGGCCCGCTGCCACAATGCCCGGGAAATCACCCCCGAAGCGCCTTCGCCCAAGCGTTGCTCCAGACGCAGCGCCGACCAGTCGATCAGCGGCGTGGCTTCCAGCGCGGCGGCGTCGGCTTCGGTTTCCAGCGGATTACCGGCATAGGCCAGCCAGGTCAGGCTTGGCAGGGTCAGCAACCATTGCGGCAGTTCGCGCAAGCGGTTGGCGGCGATGCGGATCAGCTCCAGACGGTGACATTGGCTCATCGACGCTGGCAGCGTTTGCAGGCGATTGCCGGCCAGCAGCAGTTTTTGCAGGTAAGGACGCTCACCCAGCTCGGTCGGCAGGGTTTCGATGCAGTTGTCGGTCAGGATCAACCAGCGCAGCAGCGGCGGCAGTGCTGCGCCCGGCACGTGGCTGATGCGGTTGGCCTTGAAGCCGATCATCGTCAGCGTCGTACATTGGCCGACACAGGCTGGTACCTCGGTGAAGTGGTTATCCGAGCAAAACAGAATGCGCATTCGGGTCAGGCGATGCAGGTCGTCGGGCAGGCTGCTCAAGGCATTGCCGCTGAGGTTGAGTACCTCCAGCGTGTCGGCCAGCTCGAAAATTTCGCGGGGAAACTCGGTCAGACCGCAGGACAGATCAAGCCGGGTAATGCCCGACAACTCGCCGGCGCGCAATTGAGCAAGGGTGTGCATGTAGGTGTTCACTGTCCAGGGAAAGAAGCGCCGAGCGCTCGGAATGGGCGACATGATAACGGCAATGGCTGGATTTGCACTGAAGAACACTCTGATCCTCTGTGGGAGCGAGCTTGCTCGCGAAGGCGTCCTGTCAGTTAGTGATTTGTCACTGACACTCCGCTTTCGCGAGCAAGCCCGCTCCCACAATGGTGATCAATGGGCTCAGTGGATTTCCTGCAACTGCCCCAAACGGCTGCGGGTCCGGGCCAGGTCGATGGCATTGCCGCCGAGCGCCTCGCGCAGTGGCAGGCGGCTGAGCAGAGTCAGGTGTTTGTCCTGGTCGTAGAGCACGTCGATCAGGTTGATGAAGCGTTGTTGCGCGGCGATCGAGCACTCATCCAGTTCCGGCAGGTCGTCGATGATCCAGCGGTCGAAGCGCCGACACAGTTCCAGATAATCCATCACCGCCGTCGCTTGCTCACACACATCGTTGAACGTGAAGCCGACGGTGCGGCCCTCGCACAGACGTGCCTGAAAGTGCCGGGTGCCCACCGGCAAGGCAATGGCCGGCGCACCCTGCGGCGGCAGGTTCAAGGCCTGGCGCTGGGTCGCGGTGGCCGGCCACACATAGTGGCCTTGAGTGAACAACTGATGCGCATGATTGCTCGCCTGACTGCGGTAATCGTGGGGACCGCCGACTTCCATGACCTGCATTCGCGCGTTGATCAAATCGATCACCGGTTTGAAACGCGCGTGATAGAGCGGGTTGGGCAGCAAGCCTTCCGGCGGATAGTTGGAGGTTACCAGCAACAGAATGCCGCGCTGGAACAAGGCCTTGAACAGGCGGGTAATGAGCATCGCATCGCCGATGTCATGCACATGAAATTCGTCGAAACACAGAACCCGGCAATCGTCCAACAGCTCGTCGAGGGTGACGGCGAGGGCATCGTCCTGTTCGCGATGGTCGAACATGCCCTGATGCAGCCGGGCGAAGAACGCATGGAAATGCACACGCTGCTTCTGCGCGGTCGGCAGTGCCTGGAAAAAACCGTCGAGCAGCCAGCTCTTGCCGCGTCCGACCGCACCATGCAGGTACAGGCTCGGCGGCGTTTGCGCGCTGGCGCCGAACAACAGGCTGGCCTGCTGTGCCATGCAATCAATCACCCGCTGCTGGCTGTGGCTGAGGGTGTAACCCTGACCATGGGCCTTTTGCCGGAAGTATTCGTGGATCGAGCGGGCAATGGCGTCATGCCCGGCGTTGGCTGGCCTGCCTTTGGCGAACCAGCGGCGCAACGCCGACCAGCGCGGGGCCAGTGGCGATCGTTTGGGCGCTCGAGAGGGCACTGTGCAGTCACTCCGTGTTCATCAGACCGGCGCCCGGGAGCGCGGCGACGTAGTGTAACCAGAGGCTGCGCCGAGCTTCCATCGCGGTTCGTCGACTGTGGGCGATAACTGAACAACTTTGTGCGGGGCGTATAGCTTTTTTCAGCGATGTAATTCGCCGTGTTGCCAAACTTTCGAAACATATCCCGGCAGATCCATGGATCCAATCGACTGGCGGATTCGTCGACCGTTGCTAACCTGAAACACAGTAACGTCATCCGGGTGGTCCCTCACAAGGAATGAGGCAGTGATTACACGTGTGGTGGTGGCCCTGCTCGGGTGGCTTGGGGGCTCGGTGTACGCGGCGGAGCTTCAGGTCGAGGTTCGCGTTGATGTGCAGCGCGGTTGCCAGTTGATCGGCCAGCAGCGCGAGGCGGGTATCGAACAACTGGGCGTACTGGATTTCGGCAGCGCGGCGCGCCTCGATGATCCGGCCGGTCCACTGGGTGCGGCGCTGACCAACCAGCGCTTGCCGCGCCTGGAGTGCAACCCCGACACGCCGTATCAACTGCGTGTCGACGGCGGTCTGCATGGCGGGGTCGGCGAGGTTCGCTATCTGGTGGGGGCGGCGGGGAGCCAACCGATTCCTTACCGGCTGTATCAGGACGCGGCGCGGCGGGTGCCGCTGGTGGTGGACGTGCCGGTCAGCGGTCGGGTGCCGGACACCGGAACGGTGGAGTTGCCGCTGTATGGGCGAATCGAGCGCCTGGCGCAGGTGCCACAGGTCAGTCGGTATTCGGATCTGGTCAAAGTCACCGTGACGTGGTGATGACACGATTTCAGGCAATCCGCTGGAGGCGGGTTGCGCAGGGAAGGGGCGTTCAATGATGAACGCGAGTTTCGCAGGCATCCTGAAGGAGTAGGAAGGGCGCAATGACAGGCAAACACTGGATGGTCATCGCCACGGCTACGCTGCTGTTGCTCGCTGACGACGCACAGGCGGCGGTGAGTGGGCAGATACATGCGCGGCTGATCCTGATTGCCGGGTGCGAAGTCACCAACGGATCCAATCCTGGAACCCCGGTCGGCAATCTCGGCTCCCTCGATTTCGGGCTGCAGGGGCCGACCTGGACTGCGCCGATCAAGGCCAGTCTCGACGCTGACAGCAGCGGCAGACTCAATGTTGCCTGCAACCCATCGGTCACCGGTTTCACCGTCACCATCAACGGTGGTACCCACGGTGATGGCAATACCCGGCGCCTGAGCAATGGTCGCCAGACCATCCCTTATCAACTCTATCTGGATGCTTCCGGCAGCCAGAGCTACAGCATTGGCCAACAGCACAATTTCGCTGTCACCAGCGGTGCGCAGATACCCATCCCGGTATTTGGCTCGGTGGTGGCGAATACCCGCGCGGTTCCGGCAGGGGTCTATACCGACACCCTGACGGTGACGCTCGACTGGTAACCCCGTAGAGGACGGACACCATGCGCAAGTTTGCATCAAGGATAGGTTTGTCATTGCTCGGCCTGACGCTGGTTTCCAGTGCCAATGCCGCCACCACCGTTACTGGCCAGATCACTTCCAGCCTGATCCTGACCAGCAGTTGTCAGGTCAACGGAGCCGGGGGCACCACCGGGCTGAACTTCGGTGCGTTGAACTTCGGTACCGCCAACAGCCTGTTCACCACCGCCACCGGACAGGTGTTGGGCGGTGGCGGCGGAGCGCTGTCGATTCTGTGTTCCAGTGGCACCACACCTACGGTCACGGTAGGCGCGGGTGCCAATGACGGAAAATCGACGGGGGGCGCCCGGGCACTGTACGACGGCGTCGCCAATTACGTGCCGTACGACTTGTACACCGACTCCGGGTTCTCGACGCTGCTGCCCGTCAACGGCACGATCAATCTGGCTCCCAGCACCGGTACGGCGCAGACGGTGAATATCTACGGTCAGGCCAAAGGCAAGGCTGGTTTGCCGGCCGGAACCTACACCGACACCATCGCCGTGCAACTGACGTTCTGATGCCATGCGCCGTCAGCTCTGCGCCGCGCTGCTCCTGCTCTGTGCGGGCAGTGTGCCGCTGCCGCTGGGGGCGGCGACCAGCCAGAGCTTTCAGGTCAGCGCCACCATCACGCCGGGGTGCCTGGTGGTCGGCGGAGTGTCGAATTACGGCGGGCTGAATTTCGGTTCGCACTCGGCCCTGGCCACTGGCACGGTGCAAGTCGCACTGACCGGGGGCGTGCAGCTGCAATGCACGCCCGGAGTGACATTGAACATGAGCGTCGATGGCGGCCAGTACAACAGCAGCGGCCGCCATATGCAGATCAACAGCGGCAGTGCGCGGGTGGCTTACGCGCTGTTTCGTGATGCGGCTTACAGCCAGAGCCTGGGCATCGGTCAGAGCGTGGCGGTGGCCTACAGCGATGCGAACAACATCAGCCTGCCGATTTACGGTCAGGTGCAATTGCCGGGCAATCAGCCTGGGGGGACGTATAGCGACGTGTTGCAGGTGCAGCTGTCGTGGTGAGTAGACGTTTGGATGGCCGACAAGGAGCAGGTTCATGGGGGCAGTTACGTCACGGCATTGGGTTGTACGGTGCGCGATGCTGGCACTGGTCATGCTCGGGGGCGGCAGTGCGCAGGCCGCCAGTTCGGTGTTGATCTGGCCGATCGATCCGGTGCTGGAAGCCGATCAACAGGCCAGTGCGTTGTGGCTGGAAAACCGTGGCACGGAAACCGCCAACCTGCAGATCCGTGTGTTCGGCTGGAGCCAGACCGGCTTTGAGGAGCAATACCAGAACCAGCGCGACGTGATCGGCAGCCCACCGGTGGCGAAGATCGAACCGGGGCAGAAACAACTGGTGCGTCTGACCCGAACCAAGGATGTGCCACCGGGGCAGGAACTGGCCTACCGGATCATCATCGACGAAATCCCTTCCGCTCAGCCGCCGGCTGCCGAGGGCGGCAAAACTGCGGCGGCGATCCGCTTCCAGATGCGCTATTCGGTGCCGTTGTTTGTTTACGGCGCGGGGCTGTGGAGCAAGGAGGACAGCACGCGCCCGCGTGATCCCAAAGGTATCGGTGTGCCGCAGCTGAGCTGGCGCACGGTGGCGGTGGACGGTCGGCCGTACGTCGAGGTGCGCAACCAGGGCGCGGTACACGCGCGGCTGACCGACGTGGCAATCAAACAAGGTGGGCAAAGCAAGCCATTGGCCGAGGGGCTGCTGGGGTATGTCCTGCCGGGCGCGGTGATGCGCTGGCCGGCACCGGGGCCGTTGGCGAGCGAGTCGGCGTTGCAGGTGCGGGTCAATGGCGGGGCGCAGGTGCAGAGCATTGCGCCGGGACGCTGAACAAGGAGCCAATGCCGAGTAGACTTTTGTGGCGAGGGAGCTTGCTCCCGCTGGGTTGCGAAGCACCCCCAAGTCAGGCGAGCGCGCAGTGTCAGGTAGTCCGCATAAACACTTCTGACGACGGCTGCGCCGCCGAGCGGGAGCAAGCTCCCTCGCCACAATGAATTGCATCGTGTCGTCAATAAACCAGAGAAAGATAACTGGCTCAGGCAAGAGTGGCATCAGGAGGATCAAGTCCATTGACGGACGTAAAGCGTGTATGAGCCCGGGATGGGTTCGTCGTATTCAGCGTCCGTTGTGGCTCATCGGCGGCGCCTGTTGCCTGATGTTCGTTCAACCATCCGGGGCCGGTGAATTGCCGCCGCCTCCCAGCGGCATGGAGGCCGTGAGTGATGCACAGCTGTTTCTGGAGTTGGTGGTCAATCAGATGAATACCGGGCGGGTGGTGGCGGTGCAGCAGCGCGACGGGCGGCTGTTCCTGCCGACCAGTGCGCTGCAGGAAACCGGCATGAAGCTGCCGGACAATGTGGGGGCTGAAGTCGATCTCGACAGTCTGCCGGGCTTGCACAGTGATTACGACAGCGTCGGCCAGCGCCTGCTGCTCGATGTGCCGCCGCAGTGGCTGCCAGAGCAATTGATCGGCAATCGGCAGAACTACCCGCGCACCCCGGCCCTGAGCAGTTTTGGCGCGCTGCTCAACTATGACCTGTACCTCAATGACACCGACGATGGCGGCACCTATCTGGCGGCGTGGAACGAGGTACGGCTGTTCGACAGCTGGGGCACCTTGTCCAACACCGGGCAATACCGACGCACCTTGTCCGGCGATGCCGCCAGCACGCTGAACAACGGGTATCTGCGCTATGACAGCACCTGGCGCTATTCCGATGACGAACGCATGCTCACCTACGAGGCAGGTGACGTGATCAGCGGCGCTTTGCCCTGGAGCAATTCGGTGCGTCTGGGTGGTGTGCAGTTTTCCCGGGATTTTGCCGTGCGCCCGGACCTGGTGACCTATCCGCTGCCGCAATTTGCCGGTGAAGCGGCGGTGCCATCCTCCGTGGACCTTTTCATCAACGGCTACAAGTCCAGCAGTACCGATCTGCAACCGGGGCCGTACACGTTGACCAACATTCCGTTCATCAACGGTGCCGGCGAAGCTGTGGTGGTGACCACCGACGCGCTGGGTCGGCAGGTCTCGACCACGGTGCCGTTCTACGTCACCAGCAGCCTGCTGCAAAAAGGCCTGAGCGATTTCTCGGTGGCCGCCGGTACCTTGCGCCGCGACTACGGCTTGAAAGATTTCAGCTACGGCACCGGGGTATCTTCCGGCAGCCTGCGTTACGGCGTCAGTGACAGCTTCACCCTGGAAAGCCACGCCGAAGCGGCTGACTCGCTGACCCTCGGCGGGATTGGCGGCAACTTGCGCCTGGGCAATTTCGGTGTACTCAACAGCGCGGTCAGCCAAAGCCGCTTCGACGGCGACGGCGGCCAGCAATTGAGCCTCGGTTATCAGTACAGCAGCCAACGCTACAGCTTTTCCTATCAACGCCTGCAACGTCGCGACCAATACGCCGACCTGAGCGTGATCGACAGCCCTTACATCAGCCTCAGTCGGCGCAGCGAGCAGGCGACCCTGAGTGTCAGTCTCGACCGCTGGGGGAGCCTGGGCGCCGGTTATTTCGATGTGCGCGCGGCGGACGATTCACGCACGCGGTTGCTCAACCTGAGCTGGAGCAAAGCACTGTGGCGCAACAGCAGCGTCTATCTGTCGGCCAACCGCGAGATTGGCGACAGCAATTGGGCGGTGCAGGCGCAACTGGTGATTCCGTTCGATCTGCGCGGCAGCCTGGCGATCAGCAGCGAGCGCAGCAAGACCGGGCAGAGTCAGCAGCGGGTCAACTACAGCCGCTCGGTGCCGACTGAGGGCGGAGTCGGCTTCAATCTGGGTTACGCCAAGGGTGATGGCGCGGATTATCGTCAGGCCGACGTGACCTGGCGTCTGCAATCGGTGCAATTGCAGGCCGGTGTCTATGGCACTTCTGAGGCTGAAACCCGCTGGGCCGACGCCAGTGGCTCGCTGGTGTGGATGGACCGGCAAGTGTTCGCCGCCAATCGCATCGATGACGCGTTTGTAGTGGTCAGCACCGACGGTTTCGCCGATATTCCGGTGCGCTACGAAAACCAGCAGGTCGGTCAGACCGATAAAAACGGTCACTTGCTGGTGCCGTGGAGTAGCGCCTACTACCGTGGCAAATACGAAATCGATCCGCTGAATTTGCCCGCCAACGTGCGCAGCCCCAATGTCGAACAGCGCATTGCCGTTCGCCGTGGCAGCGGCTATCTGTTGGAGTTTCCACTGACGCGGGTGGTTGCCGCGAGCATCGTGCTGGTGGATGCGCAGCAACGCGAACTGCCTTTGGGGGCGGGTGTGCTGCACGAACAGAGCGGTACGCGCACGGTGGTGGGCTGGGATGGTCTGGTCTATCTGGAAAACCTGCAGGCACAGAATTCGTTGCAGGTGACATTGGCCGACGGCAAGACCTGCAAGGCCCGATTCGACGTGGATACCCAGCAAAGCCAAGTGCCGCTGATCGGCCCGCTGGTGTGCCAATGATCGGTGCCCGAGTCTGCCTTTGTCTGGCGTTGCTGCTGCCGGGGGCGGCGCAGGCCCTGTGCTCGGTGGTCAGCACCACGCCGGCAGCGTTCGGTTCGATCAGCTCGATTGCCGTGCGCACCACGACGCAGCCCAGTTCCACGCTCAACGCCGGGTTGAGTTGTACCGGTTCGCTGCTGTCATTGCTGACCAGCAACGATCATTTCTACGCCACCATCACTTCGACCCAGAGCGGCTTGCTCGGGCCGACCGGCGACGTCATCGGCTACACGATCTACGCCAACAACAGCACCAGTTATCCGGTGACTCGCGGCACCGCCTATGACTTCGCGCGCAACGGCATCATTGACGCCTTGGGACTGCTCACTGGCACGACCCCAAAAACCGTGCCGCTGTATCTGGGTACGACCATTGGCAGCAATGTCGCCGCCGGGGTCTATACGGAAACCCTGAGCATTTTCTGGAACTGGAATTACTGCTCCGGGATCGGTATCGGCAGTGTTTGTCTGGGGCGCGACATCAATAGTGGTACCGCGACCTTGACCGTGAACCTGACCGTGTCCAACGACTGTACGATTACCGCGCCGAACATTGCCTTCGGCAGCGCACCGGTGATCAGCGCCTTTACCCCGGTGACCGGGCAGACGATCAATCTGGCCTGTACCAAGGGCAGTGCCTACACGGTCGGTTTGAGCGACGGGCAGAATCCGCTCAGTGTCGGCGGGCGACGACGGATGATTTCCGGGAGCAATTATCTGGCCTACGACATCTTCAAAAGCGCCGGCACCACTCGTTGGGGCAGTGTCGGCAGTGCGCGCCGCTCCAGTACCGATGCCGAGGTCAATCCGGGGAATGGCTTGGGCACGGGAAGTCAGATCTTCAATTACAACGCCAAGATCTACACCGACCAGACCACGCCGCCGGCGGGGACGTATCTGGATAATGTGGTGCTCGATGTAGGCTTCTGAATCATACGACGACCCCCTGTGGGAGCGGGCTTGCTCGCGAAAGCGGCAGATCAGTCGACAACATTGTTGGATGACACACCGCTTTCGCGAGCAAGCCCGCTCCCACAGGGGTATGCAGTAGATTCAGAAGGGTTGTGATTGCTTGAGCACCTGCGCCGCCGGCGAGTCCGTCGGGCTGACCAGCGCATAGTTGTATCCGCCACCGGACCAGTAATCGGCCTGCAGATCGCCGTCGCTGCGGCTGCCGCGTGGCAGGAAGGTGTTTTCAGGTCCCGGTGGTCGCACGTAGAAACTGATCTTGTTGCCGCTGCGATCCTCATACACCACCATCGCCGCCGGGCCTTCATCGGTGCTGAGCAGACGACCGCTGACCGGCTCGAAGCCGGCGGATTTCAGATCCGGCAAGCGACTGGCCCGGGTGAAATAGCGGTCGAGCCAATGCTGCATGTCGCCGTCACTGGCAACCTTGAAGTCCGCTGGCAGAATTCCCTGCTGGGCAATCAATCGATAGGCCTGCAAGGCATCGGTCATCGGTAGCGTGGAAGAGCGTACGAGGGTCATTTCCCGCGCCTGCCAGCCACTGAAACCGCCGATGCCGACCGCGATCAGCAACACCGCCGCGCTGGCCAGATGACGTCGCGACTGACGCTTGAGACGCTGGCGGATCAGCGCCGGTTCAAGCGCCGGATTGGCCGGTTGCTGCAATGCACCACCGAGTGCCGCGCGCAGTAGCTGGGCGTCGTGCTGCCAGGCGCGAACCTGCGCCGCCTCTTCCGGATGATTGACCAGCCAGGCGTCGAGTACCCGTCGGTCGGCCTCGTTGAGTTGATGGTCGACGTAAGCGTGCAGATCACGCTCGCTGGGGGGCATGCTGATCATTTGAGTATCCGCAAAGAAGGGCTGCTGATTTCGCCATCGCTGAGCTGGCGCAAGGCCTGGCGGGCGCGGGACAGGCGCGACATCACGGTGCCAGTGGGGACGTTAAGGATTTCGGCGACTTCCTTGTAGCTCAGGCCTTCGACCGAGACCATCAGCAACAAAGCGCGTTGCTCGGTGGGCAGATGATCGAAGGCTCGCAAGGTGGATTGGGCGAGGACTGTGCGTTCAGTCGAGGGCTCGGCGTCGTCGCGACCAGTGAAGAATTCGAGCATCCGCGCATAACGGCGGGAGCGTCGGTGGGCGTCGAGAAACTGCCGATAGAGGATCGCGAACAGCCATGCGCGCACGTCACCCTCGGCGCGTTTTGCGCCCCAGCCGGACAGGGCCCGCTCGAGGCTGGCCTGCACCAGATCGTCGGCGCTGCTGCTGTTGCGGGTCAGTGACACGGCAAAGCGGCGCAATCTGGGAATGATTTCTCTCAACTGTTCGTCGAATTCGCTCATGAATTTCTGCTAGTCACTACGCTGTGGACTAGGGAGACGTCTGCCGTTCGAGGTTATTCCACGTTCGGAAAAATAAATACCGGGCCATGGAATAAATCCCGATGGGGTGCGTCTTGCTGATTCTTCCTACTTGTGGCCGATGGCCCTGGAGTTATTCATGGTTGATCGCACTTCACCGCCGGGCAGGCCGCCGCGCCCGCCCTTAAGTGCCGCGAGCACAGTGTTGCGCCTGACGGCGATTGCCGTGGTCGTTGCCGCTGTCGCCGGGGCGTTTGCCTACGTGCACGGTAATCTTGACCCACAACGTCTGACGCCCAAGGCGCTGGTTGATGTGCTGGAGAAAAACAACGGTGTGCATCCCGGGTTTCGGCGCAACCACGCCAAGGGCGTGTGCGTGATCGGGCATTTCGAGAGCAGTGGCGAGGCGCGGGCGTTTTCTGTCGCGCATGTGTTCAACGAGGCGCAGACCCCGGTAGTCGGGCGCTTCGCCTTGCCGGCGGGGAATCCCTACGCCCCGGACAGCAGTGTGCCAATCCGCAGTCTGGCGTTGCGATTCACCCAGGCCAACGGTCAGCAATGGCGCACCGGGATGAACAGCATGCCGGTGTTCCCGGTCGGCACTCCCGAGGCGTTCTACCAATTGCAGCAGGCACAGTCGCCGGATCCGGCCACAGGTAAACCGGATCCGTCGAAAGTGCCGGCATTCTTCGCCGCCCACCCGGAAGCCGTGCCGTTTCTGACGTGGGTGAAGACCGCCAAACCGTCGGCCAGCTATGCCACTGAAACCTACAACAGTGTGAATGCGTTCTATCTGGTCAACGCCAGCGGGCAGAAGCAGGCGGTGCGCTGGAGTGTCACGCCACTGGCGCGTGATGCCGCTGGCGCAGCGGCGCCGGAGGGTGCGGATTTTCTCGAGAAGGATCTGGTGCAACGTCTGGCCGAAGGGCCGTTGCGCTGGCAGTTGAATATCACCCTGGCCAACCCCGGTGATCCGGTGAACGATGCCAGCAAAGCCTGGCCCGAGGGCCGCAAGGTGATCAACGCCGGCACGCTGGTGCTGGAGAAGACTCAGCCGCAGCTCAGCGGCGAATGCCGCGACATCAACTACGATCCGCTGGTGCTGCCGGCTGGTATCGAAGGCTCTGACGACCCGCTGCTCGCCGCGCGTTCCGCCGGTTACGCCGATTCCTATCTGCGGCGAACCAGCGAAGTCAGCCAATTGCCCGCCGCCCGTCAGGAGGCTCGCCCATGAGCACGCAACCGACTCATTTCGCGCTGTTGGCGCGGCTGCTGCACTGGCTGATGGCGCTGATGATCATCGCCATGTTGTTCATTGGCGCCGGCATGGTCACTTCGGTTTCACAGCGGCATGAATGGCTGATTCATCTGCATAAACCGCTGGGGATCGCAATTCTGCTGCTGGTGGTCGTGCGCCTGTTGGTACGGTTTTCTACCCGACAGCCGCCGCTGCCGGCCGATCTGCCGGGCTGGCAGGTGATGGCGGCCAAGGCTTCGCATGTGTTGTTGTACGCGTTGATGCTGGTGCTGCCGGTGCTCGGTTGGGCGATGATCAGTGCGTCGGGTGAGCCGGTGATGCTCAGCAATACCCTGCAATTGCCGTCGATCCTGCCGGCCGATGCGCAAGTGTTTGCCCTGCTGCGCAAGGCGCATGGCTATCTGGCGTACCTGTTGTTCCTGACGGTGCTGTTGCACCTGGCGGCGGCGCTGTTCCACGGTTGGGTGCGCCGCGACGAGGTGCTCGACAGCATGTTGCGCGGTCGCGATCGCGATTAACCCGCTTGTGTGGCGCACCGCTGGGGTGCGCCACTTTTCAGGGTCAGCCACCAATAACCCAGCGCCACTGCATTGATAGCGGCGCCAAGCAGACACACGCCGGTCCATCCAGCCCAGGCGTACATCGCCGTCGAGGTAATCGAACCCAATGCGCTGCCGATCGAATAGAACAGCATGTAGCCGGCGGTGAGGCGGCTTTGCGCTTCGGGACGTACGCTGTAGATCATGCTCTGGCTGGTGACGTGCACGGCCTGCAAGCCCAGATCGAGGGTGATCACCCCCAGCAACAGCGCCCACAACGAGGACTGGGTGAGGGCGATCGGCAGCCACGAAGCGAGCATCAGCAGCAGCGACAGACCACTGACCCATTGGCCGAGGCCGCGATCAGCCAGATGTCCGGCACGCGCGGCGGCGAGTGCACCGGCGGCGCCGGCCAAGCCGAACAGGCCGATTTCACTGTGCGACAACGACAGCGGCGGGGCTGCCAGCGGCAGTACCATCGGCGTCCACAGGACCATGGCGCTGGCGAAGGTCAGCAACGCGAGAATTGCCCGTTGGCGCAGCACCGGTTCTTGCCGGAACAGGCTGAACACCGAAGCGATCAGCGCGCCGTAACGGCTCGCGGGCTGTGCGGCTTCATCCTTGGGCAATACGCGCAACAGCAGCAGCGCCATCAGCAGCGTCAGACCCGCAGACAGCAGATAGATCGCGCGCCAACCCGCCAGATCAGCCATGGCCCCGGCAATCGTGCGAGCAAGCAGAATGCCGACGACGATGCCACTGGTGACCACGCCGACCACGCGACCGCGCTGCGCCGGGATCGCCAGTGTCGCGGCGTACGCCACCAGCACTTGCGTCACCACCGCGAGCAAACCGGTCAGGGTCATGCCGAGCAACAACCACGCGCTGCTGGGCGCCAGCGCGATCATCAACAGCGCGGCGGCCGAGAGCAGGGTCTGGGTGACGATCAGCCGCCGTCGGTTGAGCAGGTCGCCGAGCGGCACCAGCAACACCAGACCGATGCCATAGCCGATCTGCGTCAGAGTGATGACGATGCCGATGGTTGCCGGCGACATGGCGAAGGCCTCGGCCATGGCGTCCAGCAGCGGCTGCGCGAAATACACGTTGCCCACGGCCAGTCCACAGGCGATGGCGAACAGCAGCACAACGCTGCTTTTGAGGGGTTGAGGTTGCATGCCCTGATTCCTTTTTGGGTTTCAAATTAAAACCAGAATCACGGTAAGGATTCTGGTTTTAATTTGCAACCTTGTTGGTCGTGGCGTTTGATTGCGCAAAAAAAAGATCGCAGACAAAGCTGCGATCTTTGGGTGGAGCAGGGGAGGGATCAGCGCAGGGTGTCGACCATGTCGGCGATGGTGGTCAGCACGTCCTTGCCCAACTGTTTCGAGCGCTTGCCGGACCAGCCCGTTTCTTTGTTCGGATGGTCATCGTGATCCTTGAACGGCATTTCCAGGGTCAGCGACAGGCAGTCGTATTTCTGGCCGACAGCGTTGCAGGCCAGGGTCATGTTGGCCTGGCCCGGTTCGTCGCGGGTGTAGCCGTACTTGGTCTGGAAATCTTTGGTGGTGTGTTTGAGGTGGGTGCGGAAATGCTCTTCGAGCTTCTCGATGCGCGGCGTGTACCCCGGGTTGCCTTCGCAACCGGCGGTGAACACGTGGGGGATTTCCTCATCACCGTGTACGTCGAGGAACAGATCGACGCCGTACTTTTCCATTTGCTGCTGTACGAAAAGTACTTCGGGGCTGACGTCCTGACTGGCGCTCTGCCAGGCGCGGTTCAAGTCCTGGCCCATGGCGTTGGTGCGCAGGTGACCGTGGAAGGCGCCGTCCGGGTTCATGTTCGGCACCAGATACAGATCGGCACTGGCGAGCAGCGTGTTCAGCACGGGATCGTCGTGGCGTTCCAGGCGCTCGATCACGCCTTCCATGAACCATTCGGCCATGTGCTCGCCCGGGTGCTGTTGCGCGATGATCCAGACTTTGCGCTGACCTTCGGCACCGCTGCCCTTGCGTAGCAGTTGAATGTCACGACCCTCGACGCTCTTGCCGGTGGCCAGCAGTTCGGTGCCGGCCTTGGTCAGCGCCTGCTCGATCAGCCAGTCATGACGACCGCGGCTGTAGGGTTCGAAGTAGGCGAACCAGGCATGGGTTTGCTCGGCTTCGAGGCAAAAGCGCAGGCTGTCGCCTTCAAAACTGGTGGGAATGCGGAACCAGTTGACGTGATCGTAGGAAGCGACGGCCTGATAGCCGGTCCAGGCTTTGTTGTAGGAGGACTGGCTGGCGTTGACCAGGCGAAACCAGTGTTCCTGATGAACATGCAGGCCGCTGGCCTTGAAGTGGAACCACTGAAAATGCGCGCTGCGGGTATCGGGGCGAATGGCCAGAACCGGGTTGAGCGGATTGGAGATGTCGATGACTTGGATGTTGCCGCTGTCGAAATTGGCGCTGATGTCGAACGAAGATTTGGCCACGGTCATATCGATTCCTGAATATGATTTTTATGGCGGCTACTTTACACGCAAGACTGGAGGGAAACCGAGGGAAATTGCGGCTTGCGGTGGGGGGCGTCTTCCATGACGCGCAAGCAGCTTAGAGACTGTGCAATTGATTCTCAAGTGCTAATTGTCATTGGTTTGCCCCAATCTGGCCGGGCTGAGCTTGCCAAGCGATATTCTTTTGATATTATCCGCGCCATCGAATTTGCAGCATCCAAAGACTTCATTAGCCTGAAGCCATAAGCCCGAAAAACGGGCAAAAAAAAGACCCGGCAAAAAGCCGGGTCAAAAACCGTGATTAGCCTGATGAGGAGATAGTTCAGAGACCGACCTAAGGTCTCTGTTCCATCGACTGATCTCGCGACCAGTTGCATGCAATAATAATCATTATCATTTGCAAGTCAAATGTTTTTATCTGCGCGATTGGAAAATTCTTTCCTGTCCGTTCCTTTTTCCGTGTTCGTCAGAGCTGCTCGCCATCAATTGAATGGTCGACCATCGCTCGCGCCATATCCACCATATGCACCACCGAAAATGCCAGGTCACGGCTTGCGCCTTGCAGGTTTTCGGCTGCCTTGAAGGCGGTGGCGGCTGCGCAGCGCAGCAGATCCGAGGCGTGCACCAGAGCCTCTTCGCCACTGAGGTGGCGTTTCACATCGAAAAAACGCTCGTCGACTTCGGGTTCTGACACAGCTGGTTTCAAGTAATAGTCCAGTGCTCGCTGCGCTGCTGCGTTGCCCTGAGGGGAGGTGAACGTGGTGTCCATTTGCAGGTCGGGCAAGTCTTTACTGCTGATATTCATGGTGAGGGGTCACTCCTTGTTCGATTGAAAGTCCGTGCTTTCAGCATAGTACGATGCGTAGTTGTGACCAGAATTTAAATACTACAATATGTGTTTTGCCGGCCGAAGGCGGGCCGAGTAAGGTGCCGCACATGGATAAATGGATTGAGTTGGTCAAGGCCAAGATGAGTGAACTCAAAATCACTCAAACAGAGCTCGGAGAGCGCGTCGGCATGTCCCAGGGCGGGATCGGCCATTGGCTGAACAAACGTCGCGAGCCGGGCATCACGGAAATGAACCGCGTGTTGCAGGCGCTGGGCATGGACTTCCTGGAAGTGGTGCTGGTGATTCGCGAACCGCAGGAAGTCGACGATGACGAGATGCCACTGGCGCAGAAGTACAACCCGTATTTCCGCTATCCGGTCAGCGACTGGCACACCCCGTGCGAAGTGCGTGAGGGTGCATCCACGACTTACGCCGCGACGCCTGACAAGCAGCGTTTCGAACTGACGGATTATCACGCCCGTGGCGCGGCGTTCTGGCTGACAGTGACGGGGAATTCGATGACCGCACCTTCGGGCCAGAGCATCGCCGAAGGCATGTTGATCCTGATCGATCCGGAAGTGGAAGCGGTGCCCGGCAAACTGGTGATTGCCCAGTGGCAAGGCTGCGATGAAGCGATCTTTCGCAAACTGGACGAAGAGGGCGGCCAGCGTTACCTGGTACCGCTCAATCCGACCTGGCCCAAAGCCCTGTTGACCGACGAGTGTCGAATCATCGGCGTGGTGGTTCAGGCTACGGCGCGTTTCTAGTCAGATCGATCCTCGTTTTGCGTAGGATCGATCTCCCATTTACACGGCTTCCAATTCAACCAAAGCGCTGCCTTCGCCGACCATTTCACCTTCCTGGCAATACAGCGCTTTGACCACTCCCGCATGCGGCGCGCGGATGCTGTGCTCCATCTTCATCGCTTCCAGCACCACCAGTTGTGCACCGGCTTCGACCGACTGCCCGGCCTCCACCAATACCCGCACGATGCTGCCGTTCATTGGCGCGGTCAGACCGCCCTGATGGCTGTGGCTGGCGTCGACGGCGCTGATCGGGTCATACGCCTGAATGCGCCGCAACTCGCCGTCCCATTGCAGGTACAGCGAATCGCCCTGACGAATTGCCCGCAGGACACGGCGTACGCCGTCGTGCTCGACCTCCAGTGCTTCACCGGACAGTGTGGCGTTGCCTGAGCTATTCAGCGTCAGCGCCCGATCCTGGCCCTCGCAGCTCAAATGCAAAGTGACTTCTGCCGGCAGACCAGCGCGCAAACCACTGTTCAAGGCCCACGGCGATCCCGGATCATCCGCCCGAACTGTGCCCGGCAAACTCTGCGCGAAAGCCTGCGCTGCCGTATTCCAGAACCCATCACTCAGTTCACCCGGAGCCGGCAGCAGCGTTTCCTGATAACGCGGAATAAACCCGGTATCCAACTCCGCAGCGGCAAATGCCGGATGCGCAATGATCCGCCGCAGGAAGTTGATGTTGGTCTTCAAACCGCCAATCGCGAACTCATCGAGCATGCTCAACAGGCGCAGCCGCGCCTGCTCGCGATCCTCGCCCCAGGCAATCAGCTTGCCGAGCATCGGGTCGTAGAATGGCGAAATCTCGTCACCTTCTTCAACCCCGCTATCAACCCGCCGCCCCGGCCCTGCAGCCGATTCGCGGTAAAGCTCCAGACGCCCGGTGGCGGGCAGGAAATCATTCGACGGATCCTCTGCATACAGCCGCACTTCAATCGCATGGCCATTGAGCGGCACCTGATCCTGCGTGATCGGCAACGCTTCACCACGCGCCACACGAATCTGCCACGCCACCAGATCGAGGCCAGTGATCGCTTCGGTGACCGGGTGCTCGACCTGCAGACGCGTGTTCATCTCCATGAAGAAGAATTCGCCGCGTGCATCGAGCAGAAATTCAACGGTGCCGGCACCGACATAACCGATTGCCTGCGCCGAACGCACGGCCGCTTCGCCCATGGCCCGGCGCAGCTCCGAAGTCAGGCCCGGGGCCGGGGCTTCTTCGACGACTTTCTGGTGCCGGCGCTGGATCGAGCAATCACGTTCGTTGAGGTACAGGCAGTTGCCGTGCTGGTCAGCGAACACCTGGATTTCCACGTGACGCGGCTTGAGCAGGTATTTCTCCACCAGCATCCGCGAATCGCCGAACGACGACTGCGCTTCACGCTGTGCCGAGGCCAGGGCTTCGGCCAGTTGGCTGACGTCCTCGACGACTTTCATGCCTTTGCCGCCGCCACCGGCCGTGGCCTTGAGCAGCACCGGATAACCAATGCGTGCGCAGGCCTCGCGGAAGGTTTCGAGATCCTGCGCCTCGCCGTGATAGCCCGGCACCAGCGGTACACCGGCGGTTTCCATCAGCGCTTTGGCCGCGGATTTACTGCCCATCGCGTCGATGGCCGAGGCGGGCGGGCCGAGGAAAATCAGCCCGGCCTGTTCAATGGCGCGGGCAAATCCGGCGTTCTCCGACAGAAAGCCGTAACCCGGGTGAATCGCCTGCGCGCCGCTGGCCTTGGCCGCCGCGATCAGTTTGTCGATTTGCAGGTAGCTGTCGGCGGCTTTGCTGCCGCCGAGATCAACGCGGATATCCGCTTCGCGGCTGTGCCGCGCTTCGCGGTCGGTGGCGCTGTGCACGGCGACGGTGGTCAGGCCCAGCGCCTTGGCGGTACGCATGACCCGGCAAGCGATTTCGCCACGGTTGGCCACCAGCAGGGTGGTGAGAACAGGTGCGCTCATCAACGCGGCTCCTTGGTGGTGGTTGCGGCTTGCCAGCTCGGCGCACGTTTTTGCAGAAAGGCGCGCAGGCCTTCCTGGCCTTCGGGGCTGACGCGGATCCGGGCGATGGCGTTTTCGGTGTAACGGCGCAGGGCCGGGGTCAGCGCGCCGTTGCCCACTTCGCGCAGCAGATCTTTACTGGCGCGCATCGCGGCGGGGCTGTTGAGCAGCAGGTTGTCGATCCATTGTTCGACGGCTTGATCAAGCTCGGCGGCCGGGTAGCTTTCGGACAACAAACCGATTTCCCGCGCCCGCTGCCCGCCAAAACGCTCGGCGGTCAGGGCATAACGTCGCGCCGCGCGTTCGCCGATGGCCTGCACCACGAACGGACTGATCACCGCCGGCGCCAGACCAATGCGCACTTCCGACAGACAGAATTGCGCATCGTCGGCGCCGATCGCCATGTCGCAGCAACTGATCAGCCCCAGCGCACCGCCGAACGCCGCACCCTGCACCACGGCCAGGGTCGGGATTTTCAGCTTGGCGAGGTTGTACATCAGCTCCGCCAGCTCGCGGGCGTCGTCCAGATTGGTGTGGTAATCGAGTTCAGCCGATTGCTGCATCCACGCCAGGTCGGCGCCGGCGCTGAAGTGCCGGCCACGCCCGCGCAGCAGAAGGAAACGCAGGCTGGCGTCGCTGGCAACCTTGTCCAGTGCGAGGATCAGTTCGCGGATCATTTCGGCGTTGAACCCGTTGTTCTTTTCCGCACGATTGAGCCACAGGGTGGCGAAACCCCGTGGATCTTTGTGCAGTTCGAGGGTGTTGAAGTCGCTCATATTCATCCGTCTCCACGGTTTCTGTGGGAGCGGGCTTGCTCGCGAAGACGGTCTGTCAGTTGCGGATACGTCGACTGATACACCGCTTTCGCGAGCGAGCTCGCTCCCACAAAAAAGCATCACATCCGGAACACGCCGAAGCGGCTCGGTTCGATAGGTGCGTTCAACGACGCGGACAAAGCCAGGCCCAGCACGTCGCGGGTCTGCGCCGGGTCGATAACGCCGTCGTCCCACAGCCGTGCGCTGGAGTAGTAGGGGTGACCCTGCTCTTCGTACTGATCGAGGATCGGTTGCTTGATCTCGGCTTCCTGCGCGGCGCTGAAGGTCTGGCCGCTGCGTTCGGCCTGCTCGCGCTTGACTTGCACCAACACGCCCGCGGCCTGCTCGGCGCCCATCACGCCGATGCGCGCATTCGGCCACATCCACAGGAAACGCGGATCGTAAGCGCGCCCGCACATGCCGTAGTTACCGGCGCCGAAGCTACCGCCGATGATCACGGTGAATTTCGGCACTTTGGCGCAGGCCACGGCGGTCACCAGTTTCGCGCCGTGCTTGGCGATGCCGCCGGCCTCGTACTTCTGGCCGACCATGAACCCGGTGATGTTCTGCAGGAACAGCAGCGGAATGCCGCGCTGGCAGGCCAGTTCGATGAAGTGCGCGCCTTTCTGCGCGGCTTCGGCGAAGAGGATGCCGTTGTTGGCGAGGATCGCGATCGGGTAGCCATGCAAGTGCGCAAAACCGCAGACCAGCGTGGTGCCGAACAGCGCCTTGAATTCATCAAACACCGAACCGTCGACCAGTCGTGCAATCACTTCGCGCACATCGAACGGTTGCTTGGCATCGGCCGAAACCACACCGTACAACTCGTCGCTGGCATACAGCGGCGCAATCGGCGTGCGCTGCTGCACCTCGCCGAGCTTGCGCCAATTGAGGTTGGCGACGCTGCGGCGGGCGAGGGCGAGGGCGTGCTCGTCGCTCTCGGCGTAATGATCGGCGACCCCGGAAATCTTGCAGTGCACGTCGGCACCGCCAAGATCTTCAGCGCTGACCACCTCACCGGTCGCGGCTTTCACCAGCGGTGGGCCGGCGAGGAAAATCGTTGCCTGATTGCGCACCATGATCGCTTCGTCAGCCATCGCCGGCACATACGCGCCGCCCGCGGTGCAGGAGCCCATGACCACGGCGATCTGCGGAATGCCCATGGCGCTCATGTTGGCCTGGTTGAAGAAGATCCGGCCAAAGTGCTCGCGATCCGGGAACACCTCGTCCTGACGCGGCAGGTTGGCGCCGCCCGAGTCCACCAGATAGATGCACGGCAGGCGGTTCTGCTGGGCGATGGTCTGCGCGCGCAGGTGTTTTTTCACGGTCAGCGGGTAGTACGAGCCACCTTTCACCGTCGCGTCGTTGGCGACGATCATGCACTCGACACCTTCGACCCGGCCGATCCCGGCAATCACGCCCGCGGCGGGAACGTCTTCGCCATACACCGCGTGCGCGGCGAGCTGGCTGATCTCGAGAAACGGCGAGCCCGGATCGAGCAGGCGGTTGATGCGTTCGCGCGGGAGCAACTTGCCCCGCGAGGTGTGACGTTCCTGGGCTTTCGCGCCGCCGCCCTGCGCCACTTGGGCGAGCAGGGTGTGCAGCGCGTCGACCTGTTCAAGCATCGCCGCGCTGTTGGCGGCGAACTCCGCTGAACGGGGATTGAGCTGGGTATGCAGGATAGCCATGTGCAGCTCCGTTTTAGCGGGTTTCGTTGAACAGTTCGCGGCCGATCAGCATGCGCCGGATCTCACTGGTGCCCGCGCCGATTTCGTACAACTTGGCGTCACGCAGCAGACGCCCGGCCGGGAATTCGTTGATGTAGCCGTTACCGCCGAGAATCTGGATCGCGTCGAGGGCCATTTGCGTGGCGCGCTCGGCGGTGTAGAGGATCACCCCGGCGGCGTCCTTGCGCGTGGTTTCGCCACGCTCGCAGGCCTGAGCGACTGCATACAGGTAGGCGCGGCTGGCGTTGAGCTGGGTGTACATGTCGGCGACCTTGCCCTGGATCAGCTGGAATTCGCCGATGCTCTGGCCGAACTGCTTGCGGTCGTGGATGTACGGCACGATCAGGTCCATGCACGACTGCATGATCCCGGTCGGGCCGCCGGAGAGCACGACGCGCTCGTAGTCGAGGCCGCTCATCAACACCTTCACGCCGCCGTTGAGCACGCCGAGGATGTTTTCTTCCGGCACTTCGACGTCATCGAAGAACAGCTCGCAAGTGTTGGAGCCGCGCATGCCGAGCTTGTCGAACTTGTTGCTGCGGCTGAAGCCTTTCCAGTCGCGTTCGACGATGAACGCGGTGATGCCGTGCGGGCCTTTTTCCAGGTCGGTCTTGGCGTAGATCACGTAGGTGTTGGCGTCAGGGCCGTTGGTGATCCAGGTCTTGCTGCCGTTGAGGACGAAGCGGTCGCCGCGCTTGTCAGCGCGCAATTTCATCGAGACCACGTCGGAACCGGCGTTCGGCTCGCTCATGGCGAGGGCGCCGACGTGTTCGCCGCTGATCAGCTTCGGCAGGTATTGGCTTTTCTGTTCGTGGTTGCCGTTGCGGTTGATCTGGTTGACGCAGAGGTTGGAGTGCGCGCCGTAGGACAGTGCCACTGACGCCGAGCCACGGCTGATTTCTTCCATCGCCACCACATGCGCCAGGTAACCCAGACCCGCACCGCCGTACTCTTCCGGCACGGTGATACCCAGCAGGCCCATGTCACCGAATTTGCGCCACATGTCGGCGGGGAACAGGTTGTCGCGGTCGATCTGCGCAGCGCGTGGGGCGATCTGATCGGCGACGAAGGACTGAACCTGATCGCGCAGCATGTCGATGGTTTCACCGAGGGCGAAGTTCAGGGATGGGTAGCTCATGGGTCACCTTTTGGCTTTTTTGTAGGGTGGGGAGGGCGGTCAATGGCTCTCACCTTTACGTTAACGTAAGCCTGTGGTGAATGGCTGTCAATCACCCTTTACGTTAACGTCAACTTGAGCGAGAGTAGGGGCAGTTCAAGATTGAAAGCGGACAGACTTGTTGAAGTGAGCTCCGGTAAACCCACTAATAAAGACAATAGGGGTCGTCATGGATCAACCCAGTGCAAACCCGCAGCGCAGCTACACCCGTGGTTCCCAGGACAAAGCCTTGCTGGCGATGACCATCGGGCAGAAGTTCGACCAGACTGTCGCGCAACACCCCCACGGCGAGGCGCTGGTGGTGCGTCATCAGCAGTTGCGCTACTCCTGGCAGCAATTGGCCGATAGCGTCGATCTGCACGCCAGGGCCATGCTGGCGCTGGGTTTGCAGGCGGGGGATCGGCTCGGTATCTGGGCGCCGAACTGTGCGCAGTGGTGCATCACGCAAATCGCCACGGCGAAGATCGGCGTGATTCTGGTCAACATCAATCCGGCCTACCGCAGCTCCGAACTGGAATACGTGCTCAAGCAGTCCGGTTGCCAGTGGCTGGTCTGCGCCGGCGCTTTCAAATCCTCCAACTACCACGCCATGCTGCAAGGGCTGGTGCCGGAACTCGCAGAGCAATCCATCGGCCAGTTGCGTAGCGAACGCCTGCCGGATTTGCGCAGGGTGATCAGCCTCGATGCGCAGCCTCCATCAGGCTTCCTGCCGTGGTCGCAACTGGCCGATCTGGCGAGCAGTGTTTCGCCCGAGCAGTTGCGCGAACGCAGTGACAGCCTGCACTTCGATCAGCCGGTGAACATCCAGTACACCTCCGGCACCACCGGTTTCCCCAAGGGCGCGACCCTCAGTCACTACAACATCCTCAACAACGGTTACATGGTCGGTGAAAGCATCGGCCTGACCCCGAGCGACCGCCTGGTGATCCCGGTGCCGCTCTACCACTGCTTCGGCATGGTCATGGGCAACCTCGGCTGTATCACCCACGCCAGCACCATGATTTATCCCAACGACGCGTTCGACCCGTTACTGACCCTGCAAACCGTCGCCGAAGAACAAGCCACCGGCCTGTACGGCGTGCCGACCATGTTCATCGCCATGCTCGATCAACCGCTGCGTGGCGAATTCGATCTGTCGAGCCTGCGCACCGGGATCATGGCTGGCGCGACTTGCCCGATCGAAGTCATGCGTCGGGTCATCAGCGAGATGCACATGAGCGAAGTGCAGATCGCCTACGGCATGACCGAAACCAGCCCGGTGTCGCTGCAGACCGGACCAAACGACGAACTGGAATTGCGCGTGACCACCGTCGGCCGTACCCAGCCGCAACTGGAAAGCAAGATCATCGACGAGGCCGGCAACCTGGTGCCGCGCGGCACCATCGGTGAGCTCTGCACCCGCGGTTACAGCGTGATGCTCGGTTACTGGAACAACTCGCAAGCCACGGCCGAAGCCATCGATGAGGCAGGCTGGATGCACACCGGCGACCTGGCGAGCATGAACGATGAGGGGTACGTGAACATCGCCGGGCGCAATAAGGACATGATCATCCGGGGTGGCGAGAACATTTATCCGCGTGAGCTGGAGGAGTTTTTCTTCACCCACCCGGCGGTGGCGGATGTGCAGGTGATCGGCATTCCGTGCTCGCGTTACGGTGAGGAAATTGTCGCCTGGATCAAATTCCACCCCGGCCACAATGCTTCCGAACTGGAGTTGCAAGCCTGGTGCAAGGAGCGCATCGCGCACTTCAAGACGCCACGGCACTTCAAGTTCGTCGAAGAGTTTCCGATGACGGTGACGGGGAAGATCCAGAAATTTCGGATGCGTGAGATCAGTATCGAGGAGTTAAAAACAATCGAACGGTAACCACCACCCCTGTGGGAGCGGGCTTGCTCGCGAATGCGGAGTGTCAGGCGACAAATTTGTACCTGATACACCGCATTCGCGAGCAAGCCCGCTCCCACAATGGAGATAGAGTATTTTCAGGAATCACAGACAGCACAAAGGGGAGCCGAAGCTCCCCTTTAATTTTGTCGTCGCGTGCTCTTTCTTATTATTGAGGGGCGGTCTGTTGTTGTTTTTGGCAACCGTGGCCCTTTACCGCTGTTTTTGGCGACCCCCATCCGGGGTCAAGAGCAAACGTATTTTTTTGAGCGCTGATCTGCTTTCTCGTTAAACGATCCAACCGATTCGGGAGCTACCTGAAGGTAGTTTTATTGTTCTCTGCCCGGTTGCGGGTCACTCCTGAGAGCACCCTGAAAAGCACACCTTCTCCAAAAAAATCTGTTAGCTGCGTCTCTGCCGTGTTGTTTTTGTTATGTCAGAGTCGGTACGTCTTATTTTTATTGGTTTGCTGCTTTTTATTCTTGTTATGCCATAGAGATAGCAGAAGCCGTGCCAACTTTTAAAAACTCTTATAAATCAATGGTTTGAGTTTTTTAAGGATTTTTCCTTCAGGGCAAACCAGACAATTTGTTTCCGTGTTACTCGTCTATGCCCACGTTTCGGACACAGCGGTAACACCTTCGCCCTCACTGTGCGCTGCGAGCCTTGGCGACACGCGAACCGCTCGGACGACCGAGCACCGCGCTGATCTGCTGACCCGCCGCAATCAAGGCATCCAGGTCGATACCGGTCTTGATGCCCAGACCATTGAGCAGGTACACCACGTCTTCGGTGGCGACGTTACCGCTCGCGCCTTTGGCGTACGGGCAGCCGCCGAGGCCGGCGATAGAGCTGTCGAACACCGCGATGCCTTCCAACAGGCTGGCGTAGATGTTGGCCATCGCCTGGCCGTAGGTGTCGTGGAAATGGCCGGCGAGCTTTTCCCGTGGCACTTGCGCCGACACCACTTCGAACAACCGCCGCGTGGCGCCTGCGGTGCCGGTGCCGATGGTGTCGCCGAGGGACACTTCGTAGCAGCCCATCGCGTACAACTCGCGGGCGACCATCGCCACTTGTTCCGGCGCGACTTGGCCTTCATACGGGCAGCCGAGCACGCAGGACACGTAACCGCGCACGGTAACGCCGTGCTGTTTCGCGGCTTCCATGATCGGTGCGAAGCGCGCCAGGCTTTCGCTGATCGAGCAATTGATGTTGCGCTGCGAGAACGCCTCTGAAGCGGCGGCGAACACCGCCACCTCCTTGACCCCGGCAGCGAGCGCGTCTTCAAAACCGCGCAGGTTCGGCGTCAGTGCGCCATAGGTCACGCCGGGCTTGCGCTGGATCTGCGCGAACACCTCGGCGGAGCCGGCCATCTGCGGCACCCATTTCGGTGAGACAAAACTGCCGACTTCGATGTAATCCAAACCGGCGGCGCTCAGGGCATCAACCAGTTGCACCTTGTCAGCGACGCTGATCGGTTGGGCTTCGTTCTGCAGGCCATCGCGCGGGCCGACTTCGATCAGGCGTACTTGGGAGGGGAGGGACATGGGTTGACCTGCTCATTTTCGGAATTACATGAGGTCCCTGTGGGAGCGGGCTTGCTCGCGAATGCGGTGTATCAGATACAAAATTTGTCGCCTGACACTCCGCCTTCGCGAGCAAGCCCGCTCCCACAGGGAATGAGTTGTGGCTGATTACTGCGCTACTTGCTGGCTCTTGAGTGTCTGCTCCAACGCCTGCACGCAGCGCTCTTCAGCGGTATCGAGTTCCAGTTTCATCTGTTCGATGTCGAGCAACTGCTGCTCGAGCTGTTCGCGGCGTTCGCTGATTTTCGCCAGCATGCTGTTGAGCTGTTTGGTGTTACCGCTGGATGGGTCGTAGAGCTCGATCAACTCGCGGCATTCGGCCAGCGAGAAACCGATGCGCTTGCCGCGCAGGATCAGTTTCAGGCTGACCTTGTCGCGTGGCGAGTAGATGCGTTCCTGGCCACGGCGCTCAGGGCTGAGCAGGCCTTGTTCTTCATAAAAGCGGATCGCCCGGGTGGTGATGTCCAGCTCGCGGGCGAGGTCGGAAATGCTGTAGGTCTGGCTGCTCATGAAAGCGCTCGGGAAAAGGTCTTGGCGCTAAGCTAATGGCGAGTTGACGTTTACGTCAAGGTTCAAGATGTGTGGCGCGAGTGCTGGCCTCTTCGCGAGCAAGCCCGCTCCCACACTCGGTCGCGTTTCTTCAGATGGAACGCGATCAACTGTGGGAGCGAGCCTGCTCGCGAAGAACGATAACGCGGTTGCCAGCCCTACACCTTATCGAGCTTCTTCTCATGCGCCGTCACCTGCTGGCACAACTCGATCATCTGCTCGCGCATCCAGCGGTTCGCCGGGTCCTGATCGGTGCTCTCGTGCCAGTACAGGTGGGTCTCCACCGGGGGTACGTCGTTGACCGGCAGATTGAATGCATGCAAGTCATTACGCCGGGCGAAACGCTCGGGCACGGTCATCACCATGTCGGTCTGCTGCATCACCTGCGATGCCATCAGGTAATGCTGCGAGCGCAGGGCGATCTTGCGCTGAATGCCCATTTTGCCCAGCGCCAGATCGACATAACCCAGACCGCTGCGGCGGCTGGAGATGTGAATGTGAGTCAGCGACAGGTAATCATCGAGACTGAGTTTTTCCTTGCCCGCCAGCGGATGGCCCTTGCGCATCGCACAGACGTAACGGTCTTCCATCAGCTTGACGTGGCGCACCTGCGGGTCGGTGTTGAGCGGTGCATCCACGGCGAAATCCAGACGTCCGGCGGCCAGTTCCTTGGTGGTCTCGCGGCGTTTGGACAGAAAGCTCTCGATGATCACGGTCGGCGCCAGACGCCGCAAACGCTGGAACAGCGGCGGCAGAATCACTGCTTCAGTGAGGTCGGTCATGCTGATGCGGTAAGTCTTCACCGCCTGCGCCGGGTTGAAAATCCGGCTCTCCTGCACCGACACCCGCAGCAGCGACAGCGCGTTGCGCACCGGACCGATGATGTTCTGCGCCATCGGCGTCGGCACCATGCCTTGGGCGGTGCGCACGAACAGCGGATCGTTGAAGGTCTCGCGCAACCGCGCCAACGCGTTGGACACCGCCGGCTGGGTGATCCCGACAATCTGCCCGGCGCGGGTGAGGTTGGCTTCGGTGTAAATCGCGTCGAAGACGATGAAAAGGTTGAGGTCGACCTTACTCAGATTCATAACGCGGCTTCTCTTGTTCTAGGGGCTGACGATCAGCGGATCATATATCGGTGATGAATGTTTATACACGCCGAGAATAGGCTAGGTAAATTATCAACGCTGTTCTAGCATCGATTGCATGATCTGAACAACCTCTGCCCATAGAAGGTAATTGCTCATGGATTTCGCTTATTCGCCCAAGGTGCAAGAACTGCGTGAGCGCGTGACCGCGTTCATGGACACTTACGTTTACCCGGCCGAAGCCGTGTTCGAACGCCAGGTTGCCGAGGGTGATCGCTGGCAGCCGACCGCGATCATGGAAGAGCTCAAGGCCAAGGCCAAGGCCGAAGGTTTGTGGAATCTGTTCCTGCCTGAGTCGGAACTCGGCGCCGGCCTGACCAACCTTGAATACGCACCGCTGGCGGAAATCATGGGCCGTTCGCTGTTGGGGCCGGAGCCGTTCAACTGCTCGGCGCCGGACACCGGCAACATGGAAGTGCTGGTGCGCTACGCCAATGAAGAGCAGAAACAGCGCTGGCTCGAACCGCTGCTGCGCGGCGAGATCCGCTCGGCGTTTGCCATGACCGAGCCTGACGTGGCCTCGTCCGACGCCACCAACATGGCTGCCCGCGCCGTGCGCGATGGTGATGAATGGGTAATCAACGGCAAGAAGTGGTGGACTTCCGGCGCCTGCGATCCGCGCTGCAAGATTCTGATCTTCATGGGCCTGAGCAACCCTGACGCACCGCGCCACGCCCAGCACTCGATGATCCTCGTGCCGGTCGACACCCCCGGGGTGAAAATCGTCCGTCCGCTGCCAGTCTTCGGTTACGACGATGCACCGCACGGCCACGCCGAAGTGCTGTTCGACAACGTGCGGGTGCCGTACGAAAACGTTCTGCTCGGTGAAGGGCGCGGCTTTGAAATTGCTCAGGGTCGCCTTGGCCCGGGACGGATTCACCACTGCATGCGGTCGATCGGCATGGCTGAACGCGCACTGGAATTGATGTGCAAGCGTTCGGTGAGCCGCACCGCGTTCGGCAAACCGCTGGCACGTCTGGGCGGTAACGTCGACAAGATCGCCGACTCGCGGATGGAAATCGATATGGCACGCCTGCTGACCCTGAAAGCGGCGTACATGATGGACACCGTCGGTAACAAAGTGGCGAAGAGCGAGATCGCACAGATCAAGGTCGTCGCGCCGAACGTGGCCCTGCGGGTGATTGACCGGGCGATCCAGATTCACGGCGGGGCCGGGGTCTCGAATGATTTCCCGCTGGCCTACATGTACGCCATGCAGCGCACCCTGCGCCTGGCCGACGGTCCGGACGAAGTGCACCGCGCGGCGATCGGCAAGTTCGAGATCGGCAAATATGTGCCGAAGGAAATGCTGCGTAGCGGTCATTAAGACCGCGTCGCCGGCTTCGCGAGCAAGCCCGCTCCCACATTCGACCGCATTCCGACTGGAAGAATGCGATCAAAAGTGGGAGCGGGCTTGCTCGCGAAGGGGCCCATGCATCCAGCACACCTGCATCAGGTTCAGTACACCCAAACCTCAACCCGCCGATTCTTGATCCTGCCTTCATCCGCGCTGTTCGTCGCCACCGGCATCTGCGCGCCAAACCCGCGTACCTCGCGCAGCACCACGCCGTTTTTCACCAACTCGCGGCGCACCGCCATCGCCCGTAGTTTCGACAGCAGATCGGCCCGTGCCGGGTCGTCTTTCTCGTCACCAAACCCCACCAGTGTCACCGCGCGCTCGGTTTTGTCATGGCGTTTTATATAGTCGAGCACCCGCGCCAGATCCTGCCGTGCCTTGTTGTCCAGATTCGCGCTGCCTTCCTCAAAGCGGAAGTTCACCGTCAGACGCTGGGCGTGACGGCTGAGGGATTGATAACCCTCGGGCATCAGCACATTCGGCGTGACGGTCATGGCACGCACGGTCTGGCTGATGAAACCATTGGCCGCGACGATCTTCTGGCCCTGTGGGCTTTGCGCAAAGGCCACCAGTGCCGACGCCCAGGGATTCTGGTTGCTGGGCGGTAGATAAAAGAACAAGCGGCGGGACAGCGGATAGTCTTCCGTCGCGATCAGACTATTGAGCGGCAACATCGATTGCGATGCGCCATCGGCGATTGCCACGGCTTTGGCCTGGCGCACGTAAGGCAGACCGATAAAACCGATACCTTGCGGATCGCTGCTCACCGCATCGGACAATTGCTCGCTGGATTCGAAGCGTTTCGCAGTGGAACTCAGACTTTTCCCACGACGGCCCAGCACCAGTTCCTTGAACGTGTCGTAAGTGCCGGACTGATCATCCCGCGCATATAAATGAATCGCACCGCCGCGACCGCCGAGGTCTTCCCAGGTTTTCACCTCGCCAGCGAATATCCGCGCCAGTTGCTCGGTGTCCAGTTGCTGCAGCGGGTTGGCGGGATTGAGAATGATCGCCAGGCCATCGATGGCGATCACCTGTTCGGCGGCGGGACTTTTCAGGTCGCCGAGAAATTGCAGGCCCAGCAGTTCGCTGTCCTTGATTGGACGGGAGGAGGCGGCAAGGTCGGCGCTGGCGGTTTTCAGTGCAGTGAAACCGGTGCTGGAACCATGGGCGGCGACTTCCACCACCACCCGCTTGCCCTCGGTTGTCTGGCCGACGATGTGTTGTTCGTTGGCGGTATCGGGGTTTTCGCGGTGGATTTTCAGCAGACCCTGGTCCTGCAGAAAACCTTCGACCAGCGCCGGGCCGAGATCGGCGCCGATGGTGTTGGAACCCTGAATACGTAGCGCCGGGCCGTTTTCAGGGATGGGCAGGGCGGCGGCACTGACCGTCAGCCATGCACTCGACAGAAAAGCGAACAGAACACGCAGGGTCATGCCGGCACCGAATCAGGCCAAGGGGATTGCCGGGGAGATTAAGTCAGGTGCATGACCGAAACATGACAGGGATCCAATGTAGGAGTGAGCCTGCTCGCGATGGCGGAGTATCAGCCAACAAACATATCGACTGATCCACCGTCATCGCGAGCAGGCTCACTCCTACAAGGATCTCTTAAAGCTTGAGATCAGGCCAATTCCAGCCAGATCGGCGCATGATCCGACGGTTTTTCCATCCCGCGCAGTTCATAGTCCACGCCCGCATCCTTGACCCGTGGCAGCAAGCCATGGGAAGCGAGGATCACGTCGATGCGCAGGCCACGCTTGGGCTCATCTTCAAACCCACGGCTGCGGTAATCGAACCAGCTGAACATGTCGGTCACGTCCGGGTTCAGGTGGCGGAAGCTGTCGGTCAGGCCCCAGTTTTTCAGGCGAGCCATCCACTCGCGCTCTTCCGGGAGGAAGCTGCATTTGCCGGTTTTCAGCCAGCGCTTCATGTTGTCCGGGCCGATGCCGATGTCGCAGTCTTCCGGGGAAATGTTCACATCGCCCATCACCACCAGCGGCTGCTCGTTGTGAAACTGGCTTTCCAGCAGGGTTTGCAGGTCGCTGTAAAAGCGTTGCTTGGCCGGGAATTTGGTCGGGTGGTCGCGGCTTTCGCCTTGCGGGAAGTAGCCATTCATGATGGTCACCGGCACGCCATTGGCGTCGGCGAAGGTGCCCCAGATAAAGCGGCGCTGCGCGTCTTCTTCATCCGTGGCGAAACCTTTGTGAATGGCAATCGGCTCTTTGCGCGAAAGCAGGGCGACGCCGTAATGGCCTTTCTGGCCGTGGAAATAAACGTGATAGCCCAGCGCCCGCACTTCTTCCAGCGGGAACTGGTCGTCGTGGACCTTGGTTTCCTGCAGGCCGATCACGTCCGGCTGATGCTTTTCGATCAGCGCTGCCAACTGATGCGGACGGGCGCGCAGTCCGTTGATGTTGAAGGAAACAATCTTCATGGTCGGCAGTCCTGGCAAAAGGGCGATGCTAGCTGACATGTGGGATGGGGGCCAGTGTGGGGTGGGAGAAATCATTTTTGTCTGTGGGATGTGGGTTGCCTGGGCAGGCCTCTTCGCGAGCAAGCTCGCTCCCACAGGGGTATGCATTCCAAATGTGGGAGCGAGCTTGCTCGCGAAGAGGCCCGCCCAGTCGATGAAGCTCACGGCTTGGTCTATACCTGTGGGGAACTGTGCCACCCGCAAAAGGTTCGTACCAACAAGAGCGCAGCCATTTGAGCCGCGCCCCGGGGGAGAATCACCGTCATGCCTGAAACCCAGACCGCCATCGCCGACATCCACATGCTCGACCGCGGTTACTCGCGCGAAGCCCGATCGCTGCTGTATCAGGCCTATCGCCACGAGCCGACTTTCGGCTATCTGTTCGAAGCCGAACGGCCGGGCTACGAGCAACGCGTGCGGGCCACGGTGCGTGAGTTGGTCAAGCAGCATTTTCTGCAGGATCTGCCGGCCATCGGCCTGCTGGTCAACGACCGTTTGATCGGCATCGCCCTGATTGCGCCGCCGCAGCGTCGTCTTGGGATTACCGAGAGTTGGGCGTGGCGCTTGCGCATGGTGCTCAGCACCGGATTTCGTTGCACCCGGCGCTATCTGGAATATCACGATGCGGTGGCCGCCTGCGTGCCGAGCGATTCGGTGCACATGCTGCCGCTGCTGGGGATTCATCCGCAGTTTCAGGGTAAACACTTCGGCGAGCAGTTGCTGACGGCGGTGCACAACTGGTGCGCAGTGGACGAAACCTCGCAAGGCGTGGTGCTCGACACCGGCAACCCGCGCTACCTGGAATTCTACAAACGTCAGGGTTATGAGGAGATTGGTGAAGTGGCCGTCGGCCCGGTGCGCGAGCACGTGTTTTTCCACGCCAATCCGCAGGTGTTACAAACTGCAATGGCTTAGCCGTAGAACTTTTTCGGAAATTTCCTGTTCTATCACGCTCCCAAGCCCGTGATAGCATCCGCGCCTATGAAGTTTCCAGGAAGATTTACCAGTGGCGTGCTCATGCTGTTAACCAGCTGCGCGGCGCTGGCGCAAAGTGAATTGGACGTGCGGATCAAACCGTCCAACGACGAACTCAAGGCCAATATAGAAGGCTATATCGGCAGCCTCGGCGATCGTGACGAACAAGCCTTGCTGCGCTTCAGTCGCGGGGCCGAGGAGCAGGCGCGCAAAGCCGCGCAGGCCTTGGGTTATTACCAGCCGCAGATCGACAGTGACGTCAAGGGCGGTGAAAAACCGCGTCTGGTGCTGAACATCGATCCCGGTGAGCCGATTCGCCTGCGCAACGTCACCGTGCGCGTCGACGGGCCTGCCGCCTCCCTCAAATCCTTTCGTGTGCCGAGCAGCGACACGCTCAAGTCCGGCGCGGTGCTCAACCATGGGCGTTATGAAGACGCCAAACGCCTGATCCAGAACCAGGCCTCGCGCTTCGGTTTCTTCAGTGGCCATTTCACCAGTCAGAAACTCCTGGTCGACCCGCGAGCCGGGGTGGCCGACGTCGAATTGATCTACGAAAGCGGCCCGCGTTACGCGCTGGGCAAAGTCCATTTTGAAGGCGACACACCCTTCGACGAAGACCTGCTGCAACGCATGGTGCCGTTCAAGGCCGGCGACCCGTATGACTCCGAGCTGATCGCCGAACTCAATCGCGACCTGCAATCGAGCGGCTATTTCGAAGGTGTGCGCGTCGATGCTGCGCCGACGGCGGCGAAAAACGATGTGATCCCGGTCGACGTCAAACTCGACACGCGCAAGCCACGCACCATGGGCCTGGGCCTCGGTTACTCCACCGACGTCGGCCCGCGGATCAAGGCCAACTGGACCCGCCACTGGGTCAACCCGCAGGGCGACAGTTACGGCTGGGAAGCCGAGCTGTCGGCGCCACGGCAGAACGTCGGGCTGTTCTATGACATCCCGCTCGATCCACCGCTGACCGACAAACTGCGCTGGGCCGGTGGTTATCAATATGAAGACATCGACGGCTCGGACACCCTGAGCAAGCTGCTGACCTTTGGCCCGGAATGGCACAGCAAATTGCCCAGCGGCTGGCAGCGGGTCATCTCGCTGAAATGGCAGCGTGAGGAATATCAGCTCGGTGACGACTCCGGTCTCAGTACCTTGTTGATGCCCGGTATCAGTTATTCGTACCTGAAAAGCGACAACCGCATCGACCCGCACAACGGCTATCGCCTGACCTTTGAAAGCAAAGTGGCGAAGGAAGGTCTCGGCTCTGACAACAATCTGCTGTATGGCACGGCGTTGATCAAAGGCCTGACCACCGTGTTCGACAACCACCGCTTCCTCGGCCGGGTGCAGGTCGGAGGCAGCGCCACCAACGGTTATAACTCGGTGCCACCGTCGCTGCGCTTCTTCGCCGGTGGCGACCAAAGCGTGCGCGGTTACGACTATCAAAGCCTGTCCCCGAAAAACTCTGAAGGCGACCGCATCGGTGGACGCTACATGGTCGCCGGCAGCGTCGAATATCAATATTCGATCGCCGAAAAATGGCGGGTCGCGACCTTCGTCGACCAGGGCAACTCCTTCAACAAACTCGAACTGCCGAACCTCAAGACCGGGGTCGGTATCGGTGTGCGCTGGGTCTCGCCGGTGGGGCCGATCCGCCTCGACCTGGCTCACGCGCTGGACGACGACGGCGGCATCCGGCTGCACTTTTCCATGGGGCCTGAGCTGTGAAGCGTGGTTTGAAAATTACCGCTCTGGCGCTGTTGGCGCTGGTGTTATTGATCGTACTGAGCATCAGCGCGGTACTCGGAACGCAGGCCGGCAGCCGTTGGGCGCTGGGCCTGGTGCCGGGTCTGAGCGTGGAGAATTTCCAGGGCCGTCTCGGCGGACAATGGAGCGCCGACCACCTGCTGTGGCAGCAGGGCAGCAGCCGGGTCGAACTGAACCGGCCGATCTTCGCCTGGTCGCCGCTGTGCCTGACCCGCATGACGCTGTGCATCGAACAGCTCAAGGCTGATCAGGTGATCCTGCAATTCCCGCCGAGTGAAGAAACCAGCGAGAGCGGCCCGATCAAACTGCCGGATCTGCAATTGCCGGTGGCCATCGAACTGGGTGACGTGCAGGTCGGCAGCCTGCTGTTCAACGGCAGCGAGCAGCTCAAGGGCCTGCAACTGGCGGCGCACTGGACCGCCCAAGGTATGCAGATCGATAGCGTGAAACTGCAGCGCGACGATCTGAGCCTGAACCTCTCCGGCCTGCTGCAACCGACCGGCAACTGGCCGCTGAACATCACCGGTGACCTGACCCTGCCGTCTCCGGGCGCAGGCCCATGGACACTGGCGTTGAAAGTCGACGGCGATCTGCTGAAAACTCTCAACCTGCATGCCGACAGCCGTGGCTACCTCGACGGCCAGTTGAGCGGCGAGCTGCAGCCGCTGGCAGAAAACCTCCCGGCCAGGGTGCGCATCACCTCCGAGGCATTCAAACCGAGCGCCGATCTGCCGGACACTCTGCAATTCAATCAACTGGTTTTGACCGGGGAAGGTGACCTGAAAAACGGTTACCAATTGCTCGGCAACGCCACGCTGCCCGCCGAAAAAGGCCCGGTGGCGTTGCTGCTCAAAGGCAAGGTCGATGCCAGCGGCGCGCAGATCGCCGGCCTCGACCTCAGTGCCAACGACAAGCAAAGTCTCAAACTCACCGGCAGCGTTGACTGGAGCAAGGGCCTCAGCGCTCAGGCCAACATCAACTGGCAGGATTTTCCGTGGCACCGGTTGTATCCCGAGATTGACGAGCCGCAAGTCGCCTTGCGCACCTTCACTGGCGAAGTCTCCTACACCGATGGCCAATACCTCGGTAACTTCGCCGCCGACCTCGATGGCCCGGCGGGGGCGTTCAGCCTGAGCAGTCCGTTCAGTGGCAGCCTGAAACAGATCGCGTTGCCGCAACTGAAAATGCAGGCCGGTCAGGGCAAGGCTGAAGGGCACGTGAACGTGCAGTTCGCCGACGGCATCGCCTGGGACACGGCGCTGGATCTTTCGGCGCTGAACCCGGCGTACTGGGTCGCGGAGTTGCCGGGCACCCTGGCCGGGCCGCTGCGCAGCAAAGGCGAAATGAAGAACGAGCGCCTGAGCATCACCGCCGACCTCGACCTCAAGGGCAAACTGCGCGGACAACCGGCGGTGCTGCAAGCCAAGGCTGACGGCGTCGGCGAACAGTGGAATCTCAACGCCCTGCAAATCCGCCTCGGCGACAACAGCATCAGCGGCAAGGGCAGCCTGCAACAGAAACTCACTGGCCAGATCGACATCAAGCTGACGCGTCTGGCCCAGCTCTGGCCGCAGTTGCGCGGGCAGGTCAACGGTCAGGTCAATGTCGCCGGCACGCTCCAGGCGCCGCAAGGCAAGCTCGACCTGCAAGGTTCGCAACTGGCGTTCCAGGACAATCGTCTGCAAAGCCTCAACCTCGACGCCACGCTCGACAGTGCGCAACGGGCGAAGATCGACTTGAAGGGCAGCGGCATTCAGGCCGGCGATACCAACCTCGGCGTGTTGACCGCCAGCGCTCAGGGCGACATCAAGCGCCAGACACTCAACCTCGACCTGCTTGGGCCGAAGCTGAAACTGGCCCTCGGTCTGGACGGCAATCTGGACAAAGGCAACTGGCGCGGTCGTTTGGCCAGCGGCGATATTCAGGCCGGCGGTCAGGACTGGAAACTGCAGAACCCGGCCAAACTGGAGCGTTTGGCTGACGGCAAGATCAACTTCGGCGCGCATTGTTGGATGTCCGGCAATGCCAGCCTGTGCGGTGAAGACCAGCGGCTGCTGCCCGAGCCGAAACTGCGCTACCACCTCAAGCAGTTCCCGATCGAAAGCCTCGCACAATGGTTGCCCAAAGACTTCGCCTGGCAGGGCAAGCTCAACGCCGATCTGCAACTGGATCTGCCGGCCAGCGGCCCGAATGGCGTGGTCAGCGTCGACGCCAGCGGCGGCATCTTGCGCATGAAGGAAAAGGATCAGTGGCTGGACTTCCCGTACCAGACCCTGAAGCTCACCAGCAAACTCACACCGAAGCGCATCGACACCGATCTCAATTTCGTCGGCGGCAAGCTCGGTGAATTGATGGTGCAGGCGCAGCTCAATCCGCTGCCGAAAAACAAGCCGTTGAACGGCTCGTTCCGGCTCTCCGGCCTGGACCTGTCGGTGGCGCGGCCGTTTGTACCGATGGTCGAGAAACTCACCGGGCGCCTGAACGGCAGCGGCACGATTTCCGGCGGGCTGCTGGCGCCGCTGGTCAACGGCACGGTGAAACTCAGCGACGGCGAAGTCTCCGGCGCCGAGCTGCCGATGGAACTCAAAGACCTGCAACTGCAAGCAGTGATTGCCGGCGAGTCCGTGCGTCTGGACGGCGGCTGGAAAAGTGGCAAGACCGGGCAGGGCAGTCTGAACGGTAATGTCGCCTGGGGTCAGGCGCTGATGGTCGATGTGGCGCTCAAGGGCACGCAATTGCCGGTCACCGTCGAGCCGTATGCCAAGCTGGAAGTGGCGCCGGATCTGAAAATCTCCATGGCCGGCGACGAGCTGAAGATTGCCGGCAAAGTGCTGGTACCCAGAGGCGAAATCACCGTCCGCGAACTGCCGCCCTCCACGGTTAAAGTCTCCGATGACACGATCATCGTTGGTGCGCAGACCGAGGAGGGTAAACCGCCGATGGCCATGAAGATGGACATTGATGTGGTGGTCGGTGACGACAAACTCAGCTTCGCCGGATTCGGCCTGACCGCCAACCTGCAAGGTCATGTGCACATCGGCGACAACATGGACACCCGTGGCGAGCTGTGGCTCAACGACGGCAAATACCGCGCCTACGGCCAGCGCCTGACGGTTCGGCGTGCACGGCTGTTGTTCGCTGGTCCCATCGACCAGCCGTATCTGGACATCGAAGCGATCCGCCAGACCGACGACGTGATCGCCGGTATTCGTCTGAGCGGCAGCGCCGAGCAGCCGACCACGCAAATCTTCTCCGAGCCGGCCATGAGCCAGGAGCAGGCGCTGTCTTATCTGGTGCTCGGTCGTCCGTTGAGCAGCAACGGCGAGGACAACAACATGCTTGCCCAGGCAGCACTTGGCCTCGGCTTGATGGGCAGTTCCGGGGTCACCAGCAGTCTGGCCAAAGACCTGGGGATTCAGGACTTCCAACTCGACACCCAAGGCAGCGGCAACACCACCAGCGTGGTCGCCAGCGGCAATATCTCCGAGAAACTCAGCCTGCGTTATGGCGTCGGTGTGTTCGAACCGGCCAACACCATTGCGCTGCGTTACAAGCTGAGCAAGAAGGTTTATCTCGAAGCCGCCAGCGGTGTCGCCAGTTCGCTGGATATCTTCTATAAGCGCGATTTCTGAGAGCGTGGCCAATAGCCGGGTCGTGACGCTGCGATCCGGTTTTTTCAGGATGTATTAGACTCACCGAACCCTCAAAACCTTGCCGGTTGCGCCTATGGTCCGCTTGAGTATGGTCTTGCTCGGTAATGACTTTGTCCGCAAGCGTTGGTCGACGCTGGCGCTGACCGGCATTGTCTGGGGCGCGGCCGGGGTGGCGATCTTCATCGATGCGCTGGACGGCGTGCTGTATTTTCCGCTGCATGTCTTTGGCTATCTGCTGTTGCTCGAGGCTCTGATCATTCTGTTGGTGCCGGCACCGCAGACCGGCACCGCCGCCGCTTTGCGCAAGGCCCGCGGCCTGGCGTTCCTGCTGCTTGGGCTGCTGATCGTCGACCGGCAACATGTCGCCAGCCTGATTCTGGCAGTGCTGTTCGGTGTGGCGTTTCTGCTCGATGGCGGCTTTCGGCTGGCGGCGGCGGTGGTGGTGCGTTTTGTCGGTTGGCGACTGTCACTGCTGACCGGATTGTTCGAAATCACCTTTGGCCTGTTCATCCTCGAACCGTATCCGACGCTGTATAAGGGCACGGTGCCGTTCTGCATTGGCATGAGCATCTTTCTTTCGGGCTGCGCGTTGTTGCGCCAGTCACTGCGCTTCAAGCACCAGCCACCGTTGGCGAGTCCGGCCTCGGTCGGTGGGCCGGCCCCCAGCACCGCGCTGGTGATCCATGTCTGGACACCCAGCGGCACCGTTGATGACACTCTGGTGCGCAACCGCCTGCTCAATCGTTATATCGCAGCGGTCGACATCAACGGTGTGATTTCTGCCGGCCACGCGGCCCTGGAATGCGGCCCGGACATTTACATCAGCCATTACCCGCTGGATGACATCGATCGTTCGGCGGGGGATTTCGTGCGATTGCTGCGGGCGACGCCGAACAATGATGTCGCCGGCCGGTTCCTGCCTGACTATGCGGGTGAGGTGGCGGACTGGTGTCCGTCTTCGGTTCAGGTCAGTTTTGCTCATTACGACGCCCGGCGACTGCAGGCGTTCTGGAGCGAATACCGGCAGAACAGCACGTACAACCTCACCAGCCGCAACTGTTCCAGTGCCGTCGCCCATAGCCTCGAAGCGGCCCTTGAAGGGGCGATGAATCGCGGGCATTCGAGCATGCTCGACTTCGCCCGAGTGATCCTCAGCCCCGAGTTCTGGGTGGCGGCGCAAGTGCGTAAACGCGCCGAAGTCATGGCCTGGACGCCCGGTCTGGTGCTCGACTATGCACTCGCGCTGCATGCCGCGATCGAGCCCGCACCGCCGGGCTGGCACAGCATGTATGCGGTGATCAAACGCGCTTGCGGTTATGCGCTGACGGCCTTGCGCGGGCGTGAAGTGCATCCCCTCCAGCCGCCATCTGTGCATCCTTCCGACAAATCCTGACCGACGTTACACCCAGTCGCTGCCTTCGCGAGCAAGCTCGCTCCCACATTGATCCATGTATGCATGAGATCCCTGTGGGAGCGAGCTTGCTCGCGAAAGCGTCAGTGCGGGCAACACAAAAACCCAGTCCACTGGTCAACTAATTACAAAGCAACCTAACTATTACGTTGACATTCGCTGCCTAGGCAGTAACATCTCGACATACATTCACTGCCTAGGCAGTTATTAGGTGAGCACATGAAACATTTCACCCCGGACGAATTCAAGCATTGCCATCTCGGCCTGTTGCTGGGCCGTGCCGCGCTGCTCAAAGACAAGATCATCGACACCCACATGGACCCCCACGGCATCACCGCCGCGCAGTTCAAGGTGTTGATCATCATGGCCCAGTACGGCGTCGATACTCCGGCCGAGCTGTGCCGGCATCTGTCGCTGGACAGCGGTTCGATGACACGCATGCTCGATCGTCTGGAACAGAAAGGTTTCCTGGCTCGCCAACGCAGCGAAGGCGATCGCCGTCAGGTGCAGCTCAAACTCACCGAGCAGGGCCAGCAACTGGCCGATCGTCTGCCGCACATCGGCGCCGATGCAATGAATGAACTGGCCGGCGCCGTCACTACGGACGAGTTGAAGACCCTGGAATACATCCTCAAGAAAATCCTGCTGGCCGCCGGTGACCCGATCACCATCCAGCGCTTAGGTGAACACAATGAGCAGTAAAACCTTGCGCAGCAGCCTGACCCTGGTGCTGTCGGCAATGATCCTTGCCGGTTGCGCCAATTACAGTGGCCTCGACACTCAAGGCAAAAATCTTGATGCGAAAAGCCTGAAAGTCGGCCAGTCCCTCAACGGTGTGACCCTGTCGCCGGCGGCATGGCCGAAAAGCGACTGGTGGACCAGCCTTGGCGACCCACAACTCGACGGTCTGATCCGCGAAGCCCTGCACGACAGCCCGGACATGCAGATCGCCGAAGCCCGCGCCCATCAGGCCAGCGCCGCCGCGTATGCCGCCGATGCTGAGCGTTACCCGACCCTCGACGCCAGCGCCGGTATCAGCCGCTCGCGGCTGGCCAAGGACCAGGATCCGCTGGGCAAGGGCGATGCCTATGCCACCGTGCGCAATATCAGCGCCGGGTTCAATTACAACTTCGACCTGTGGGGCGGCCAGCGAGATGCCTGGGAAGCCGCTCTCGGTCAGGCCCGCGCTGCGGAAGTCGACCGTCAGGCCGCGCAATTGACCCTCGCCGCCGACGTGGCCCGGGCCTACAGCGATCTGGGACAGGCGCACATCGTCTACGACCTGGCCAACGACGATCTGAAACGCACCAAACAGATGCTCGATCTGAGCCAGCGCCGCTTGAGTGCCGGGATCGACAGCCAGTACCAGTTCCAGCAAACCCAGAGTCTGGAAGCCAGTTCCGAAGCCAGCCTGATCGATGCCGAAAAACGCTTGAACAGCGCGAAAATCGCCCTGGCCGTGCTGCTCGGCAAAGGCCCGGATCGCGGCAACGAAATTGCCCGGCCGAAAGTCCTGCAAGCCAGCGCCGTGGCGGTGCCGTCGGTGTTGCCGGCGGAACTGCTCGGTCGGCGTCCGGATCTGGTCGCTGCGCGCTGGCGCGTAGAGGCGGCGAGCAAAGACATCGACTCGGCGAAAACCCGCTTCTATCCCAACCTGAACCTTACGGCGTCTGCCGGTGCCGAATCCTTGTTGGGTGACGCAATGTTCGGGTCGGCCAGTCGCTTCTTCAGCATCGCCCCGACCATCTCGGTGCCGATCTTCGACGGCGGGCGCCTGCGCGCCAACCTTGATGCGCGCGACGCCGATTACGATCTGGCGGTGGCGCAGTACAACAAAAGCCTGGTGAAAGCACTGGGTGATGTCAGCGACACGATCAACCAGTTGCGTGACATCGGCCGGCAGATCGGGGCGCAGCAACACGCCACCGAGATTGCCCAGGACTCTTACAACACCGTCGTCCAGCGTTACGGTTCCGGCATCGGCAACTACCTGGACGTGCTCAGCATCGAGCAGCAATTGCTGCAGGCCCAGCGTCAGCTGGCCAACCTCAATGCCGAGCAGATCGACCTGTCGATTCAACTGATGCAAGCGCTGGGCGGCGGCTTTCAGGGTGAAACCCTGACCGCAGCCAACGCCACCCCAGCCACGTCGCACAACTAATTCAGGTATTTGTCATGGCCACTGCCGAAAACACTCAAACTCAAGACAACACCCCCGACACCGGTAATCCACGCAAGCGCAAAGTGATGCTGCTGGTGCTGGCCGTCGTGGTCCTGCTCGCCGGGGCCGGCGTGTGGGCGTATCACGAATTCATCGGGCGCTTCAACGAAAGCACCGACGACGCCTACGTCAACGGCAACGTCGTTGAGATCACGCCGCTGGTCACCGGCACCGTGGTCAGCATTGGCGCTGACGATGGCGATCTGGTCCACGAAGGCCAGGTGCTGATCAACTTTGACCCTAACGACGCTGAAGTCGGCCTGCAAAGTGCCCAGGCGAAACTGGCGCGTACCGTGCGTCAGGTGCGCGGCCTGTACAGCAACGTCGACGGCATGAAAGCCCAGGTCAACGCGCAACAGGCTGAAGTGCAGAAGGCTCAGGACAACTACAACCGCCGGAAAAACCTCGCTGCTGGCGGGGCGATTTCCCAGGAAGAACTGTCCCACGCCCGCGATGACCTGACCTCGGCGCAAAACGCCCTGGCCAACGCCAAACAGCAACTGAAAACCACCAGCGCGCTGGTCGATGACACCGTGGTTTCGTCGCACCCGGACGTGATGCAGGCTGCTGCTGAACTGCGCCAGGCCTACCTGACCAACGCTCGCAGCACCCTGATTGCGCCGGTCACCGGTTACGTCGCTAAACGTACCGTGCAACTCGGTCAGCGCGTACAGCCGGGCACCGCGCTGATGGCGGTGATCCCGCTGGATCAGCTGTGGATCGACGCCAACTTCAAGGAAACCCAACTGCGTGACATGCGCATCGGCCAACCGGTGGACATCGAGTCTGACATCTACGGCAGCAGCGTGAAGTACAGCGGCACCGTCGACAGCCTCGGCGCCGGTACCGGCAGCGCGTTTGCTCTGTTGCCGGCGCAGAACGCCACCGGTAACTGGATCAAGATCGTTCAGCGTGTGCCGGTGCGGATTCACATCAACGCCGAAGAGCTGGCCAAGCATCCGCTGCGGGTCGGTCTGTCGACCAACGTTGAAGTGAACCTGCATGACCAGAGCGGTCCGGTGCTGGCCCAGCAACCGCCGCAAAAGGCCTCGTTCACCACCAACGTTTACGAGCAGCAACTGGCTGAAGCCGACGCGATGATTGCGCAGCTGATCCACGACAACAGCGCGGCGGTGAGCAAAACCGCGCAACGCTAAGGTCACACCCTTCAGGTGCGGGCTTTTGTGGCGAGGGAGCTTGCTCCCGCTCGGCTGCGAAGCAGTCGTGAAGCTTTTAGGGCCGCTTCGCGGCCCAGCGGGAGCAAGCTCCCTCGCCACAAAAAGCGCGCTCCCATAGCGTCAACCCGGTTTCATAGGATTCACAATGAGCAATAACGCCTCTTTCACGCCGCCCAGCCTGTTGCTCAGCACCATCGGCCTGTCGCTGGCGACTTTCATGCAAGTGCTCGACACCACCATTGCCAACGTGGCCTTGCCGACCATTTCCGGCAACCTGGGCGTGAGTTCGGAGCAGGGCACCTGGGTCATCACCTCGTTTGCCGTGAGCAACGCCATTGCGCTGCCGCTGACCGGCTGGCTCAGTCGGCGTTTCGGCGAGGTGAAGCTGTTTCTCTGGGCGACCATTCTGTTTGTGCTGGCCTCGTTTCTCTGCGGTATCTCCACGTCGATGCCGGAACTGATCGGCTTCCGTGTGCTGCAAGGCCTGGTGGCCGGGCCGCTGTACCCGATGACACAGACCCTGTTGATTGCCGTCTATCCCCCCGCGAGGCGCGGCATGGCCCTGGCATTGCTGGCGATGGTCACGGTGGTTGCGCCAATTGCCGGGCCGATTCTCGGCGGCTGGATCACCGACAGCTATAGCTGGCCGTGGATCTTCTTCATTAACGTACCGATCGGCATCTTTGCGGTGATGGTGGTGCGCTCGCAACTGGCCAAGCGCCCGGTGGAAACCAGTCGCCAACCGATGGACTACGTCGGCCTGATCTCGCTGATCATCGGCGTCGGCGCGTTGCAGGTGATCCTCGACAAGGGCAATGATCTCGACTGGTTCGAATCGAACTTCATCATCATCGGCGCGGCGATTTCGGTGATCGCCCTGGCGGTGTTCGTCATCTGGGAAATGACCGACCAGCATCCGGTGGTGAACCTGCGGTTGTTCGCCTACCGCAACTTCCGCATCGGCACGCTGGTGCTGGTGCTGGGTTACGCCGGGTTCTTCGGCATTAACCTGATCCTGCCGCAGTGGTTGCAAACGCAGATGGGTTACACCGCGACCTGGGCCGGTCTGGCGGTGGCGCCGATCGGGATTCTGCCGGTGCTGCTGTCGCCGTTTGTCGGCAAGTACGCGAACAAGTTCGACCTGCGCCTGCTGGCTGGTCTGGCGTTCCTGGCGATTGGCCTGAGCTGCTTCATGCGCGCCGGATTCACCAACGAGGTGGACTTCCAGCACATCGCCCTGGTGCAGCTGTTCATGGGTATCGGCGTGGCACTGTTCTTCATGCCGACCCTGAGCATCCTGATGTCCGACCTGCCGCCGAGCCAGATCGCCGACGGCGCTGGCCTCGCCACCTTCCTGCGGACTCTGGGCGGTAGCTTTGCGGCATCGCTGACCACGTGGATCTGGATTCGCCGCGCCAATCAGCATCATGCCTACATGAGCGAAAGCATCAGCACCTTCGAGCCGGCGACCCGCGAGACGTTGAATCATTTAGGCGGCGCGAGCCAATCGGCGTACGCGCAGATGGATCAGATCCTCACCAGCCAGGCGTACATGCTCTCCACCGTGGATTACTTCACGTTGCTGGGCTGGGGGTTCATGGGGCTGATTCTGATTGTGTGGCTGGCGAAACCGCCGTTTGCTGCCAAGGCCGGCCCGGCCGCCAGCGGTCACTAAGCAAAACGCGGTCAAAAATGTGGGAGCGGGCTTGCTCGCGAAAGCGGTGTGTCATTCAGCAGAGATGTCGACTGAACCACCGCCTTCGCGAGCAAGCCCGCTCCCACATTGGGTTTTGTGTTGTGTCAGTTGGCAGGTGCTGCCAGTTGTGGTGGCGGGGCGAAGTCGAACGGTGCCAGGGCATACCCGTTCTCATCCACCTGCAACGCCCAACCCTGACGATCCCAGTCCCCCAGCACAATCCGCTTCGCCGCCTGCTCGCCGAGCTGCAGCTTGTGGATCGCCGGACGATGGGTGTGGCCGTGGATCAGGGTTTTCACCCCGTATTGCTGCATGATCCGCGGAATCTCTTCCGGCGTGACATCGACGATGTCATTGGCCTTCATCCGCACCTGCGCACGGCTTTCGCTGCGTAGCTTGCGCGCCAGTTTGTGGCGGGTGCTCAGCGGCAGGTGGCGCAGGATGAACAGGGTGATCGGGTTGCGCAGGTAGCGCCGCAGCTTCATATAGCCGACATCGCGGGTGCACAGGCTGTCGCCGTGCATCAACAACACCGGCTCGCCGTAAAACTGCACGACACTCGGGTCCTTCAACAGCGTGCAGCCGGCTTCTTTGCAGAAGGCCTTGCCGAGCAGGAAGTCGCGGTTGCCGTGCATCAGAAAAATCGCCGTGCCGCTGTCGCTCAATTGGCGCAGGGCCTGGCAGATGGAACGCTGGAAGGGCGTCATGGCATCGTCGCCAATCCACGCCTCGAAAAAGTCGCCCAAGATGTACAACGCACTCGCCGAGCGGGCGCGTCCGGCGAGCAAATCCAGAAACGCCCGGGTGATGTCCGGGCGCTCCTCTTCCAGATGCAAGTCTGAAATCAGCAATATCACGCTTCGATGATCTCGGCTTTCTCGATGATCACGTCGTCTTTCGGCACGTCCTGGTGACCGGCCTTGGAAGTCGTGGCAACGGCTTCGATCTTGTCGACGACATCGGTGCCGGCAACGACTTTACCGAACACGGCATAACCCCAGCCCTGAGCGGTCTTGGCGGTGTGGTTGAGGAAGCTGTTGTTGGTGGCGTTGATAAAGAACTGCGCCGAGGCCGAATGTGGATCCATGGTGCGGGCCATGGCCAGGGTGTACTTCTCGTTCTTCAGGCCGTTGTCGGCTTCGTTCTGGATGCTCGGGCGCTTGTCTTTCTTTTCCTGCATGCCAGGCTCGAAACCGCCGCCCTGGATCATGAAACCCTTGATGACGCGGTGGAAAATCACGTTCTCGTAGTGACCGTTTTTAACGTATTCGAGGAAGTTGGCAGCGGTGATCGGCGCTTTTTCCGCGTCCAGTTCGATGACGATGTCGCCGTAGTTGGTGGTCAGTTTGACTTGAGTCATGATCGCTACTCTTTATAAGGAATTCGTGGTTATGGGACATTCAGCCCCATGACCGGTTCAGCCTGCATCGGCCAAGGTGCGCAGTTTAGCGTGACAGGCGCGAATTTCGAGGCTGTTTTTCATATCCCGGCGATTAAATGCGCTCCTTTATAGGCCGCGCTCTGTCAGGCCCTTGACAGCATCGGCTATGATAGCGGCTTTGTTTTGTCTGGCCCCCTTTGCGGCCGCGCACATGTAAGTCAAGGATCCTATGAGCAAGCCCACTGTCGACCCTACCTCGAATGCCAAGTCCGGCCCTGCCGTGCCGGTCAATTTCCTGCGGCCGATCATCCAGGCAGACCTGGACTCGGGCAAGCACACCCAGATCGTCACCCGTTTTCCGCCTGAGCCCAACGGCTACCTGCACATCGGCCACGCCAAGTCGATCTGCGTGAACTTCGGCCTGGCCCAGGAGTTCGGTGGCGTGACGCACCTGCGTTTCGACGACACCAACCCGGCCAAGGAAGACCAGGAATACATCGACGCGATCGAAAGCGACGTCAAATGGCTGGGCTTCGAGTGGTCCGGCGAAGTGCGCTACGCCTCGCAGTATTTCGACCAGTTGCATGACTGGGCGGTCGAGCTGATCAAGGCCGGCAAGGCCTACGTCGACGACCTGACCCCTGAGCAGGCCAAGGAATACCGTGGCAGCCTGACCGAGCCGGGCAAGAACAGCCCGTTCCGCGACCGTTCGGTGGAAGAGAACCTTGACTGGTTCGCACGCATGCGTGCCGGTGAGTTCCCGGACGGCGCCCGCGTGCTGCGCGCGAAGATCGACATGGCCTCGCCGAACATGAACCTGCGCGACCCGATCATGTACCGCATCCGCCACGCCCATCACCATCAGACCGGTGACAAGTGGTGCATCTACCCGAACTATGACTTCACCCACGGTCAGTCGGACGCCATCGAAGGCATTACCCACTCGATCTGCACCCTGGAATTCGAAAGCCATCGTCCGCTGTACGAGTGGTTCCTGGAAAACCTGCCGGTGCCGGCCAACCCGCGCCAGTACGAATTCAGCCGTCTGAACCTGAACTACACCATCACCAGCAAGCGCAAGCTCAAGCAACTGGTCGATGAAAAGCACGTCAACGGCTGGGACGACCCGCGCATGTCGACGCTGTCCGGCTTCCGTCGCCGTGGCTACACGCCGGCTTCGATCCGCAACTTCTGCGACATGATCGGCACTAACCGTTCCGACGGCGTGGTCGACTTCGGCATGCTCGAGTTCAGCATCCGTCAGGACCTCGACGCGAACGCCCCGCGCGCCATGTGCGTGCTGCGTCCGTTGAAAGTCGTGATCACCAACTACCCGGAAGGTCAGGTCGAAAACCTCGAACTGCCGCGTCATCCGCAGAAAGAAGAACTCGGCGTGCGCAAGCTGCCGTTCGCCCGTGAAATCTACATCGACCGCGATGACTTCATGGAAGAACCGCCAAAGGGCTACAAGCGCCTAGAGCCGAACGGCGAAGTGCGCCTGCGTGGCAGCTACGTGATCCGTGCCGACGAAGCGATCAAGGACGCCGACGGTAACATCGTCGAGCTGCGTTGCTCGTACGATCCGGACACCCTGGGCAAGAACCCTGAAGGCCGCAAGGTCAAAGGCGTGATCCACTGGGTGCCGGCGGCTGCCAGCATCGAGTGCGAAGTGCGTCTGTACGATCGCCTGTTCCGTTCTCCGAACCCGGAGAAGGCCGAAGACAGCGCGAGTTTCCTCGACAACATCAACCCTGACTCACTGCAAGTGCTGACCGGTTGTCGTGCTGAGCCATCGCTGGGCAATGCACAGCCGGAAGACCGTTTCCAGTTCGAGCGCGAAGGCTACTTCGTTGCCGACATCAAGGACTCGAAACCAGGTCAGCCGGTATTCAACCGTACCGTGACCCTGCGTGATTCGTGGGGCCAGTGATTCTGCGTCAAGGAAATTAACGTGCTGACGATCTACAACACGCTCACCAAGAGCAAAGAAGTCTTCAAGCCGCTGGATGGCAACAAGGTGCGCATGTACGTGTGCGGCATGACCGTGTACGACTACTGCCACCTCGGCCACGGCCGCAGCATGGTCGCGTTCGACCTGGTGACCCGCTGGTTGCGGTTCAGCGGTTACGACCTGACCTACGTGCGCAACATCACCGACATCGACGACAAGATCATCAATCGTGCCCGCGAGAACGGTGAGTCGTTCGACGCGCTGACCGAGCGCATGATCGCGGCGATGCACGAAGACGAAGCGCGCCTGAACATCAAGAAGCCGGACATGGAGCCGCGGGCCACGGATCATATTCCGGGCATGCACGCGATGATCCAGACCCTGATCGACAAGGGCTACGCCTACGCTCCGGGCAATGGCGACGTGTACTACCGCGTCGCCAAGTTCATGGGCTACGGCAAGCTGTCGCGCAAGAAGATCGAAGACCTGCGCATCGGTGCGCGCATCGAAGTCGACGAGTCGAAAGAAGATCCGCTGGACTTCGTCCTGTGGAAAGCCGCCAAGCCGGGCGAGCCGAGCTGGGAATCGCCGTGGGGCGCCGGGCGTCCGGGCTGGCACATCGAGTGCTCGGTGATGTCCACCTGCTGCCTCGGTGAGACCTTCGACATTCATGGCGGCGGCAGCGACCTCGAGTTCCCGCACCATGAAAACGAAATCGCCCAAAGCGAAGCGGCCACCGGCAAGACCTACGCCAACGCGTGGATGCATTGCGGCATGATTCGTATCAATGGCGAGAAGATGTCCAAGTCCTTGAACAACTTCTTCACCATTCGCGACGTGCTCGACAAGTACCACCCGGAAGTCGTGCGTTACCTGCTGGTGTCGAGCCACTACCGCAGCGCGATCAACTACTCGGAAGACAACCTCAAGGACGCCAAGGGCGCTCTCGAGCGTTTCTACCACGCGCTGAAAGGCCTGCCGAGCGTCACCCCGGCCGGCGGCGAAGCCTTCGTCGAGCGTTTCACCACGGTGATGAACGACGACTTCGGCACGCCGGAAGCCTGCGCGGTGCTGTTCGAGATGGTGCGTGAGATCAACCGCCTGCGCGACAGCGATCTCGATGCAGCGGCCGGTCTGGCGGCACGTCTGAAAGAACTGGCGAGCGTGCTGGGTGTATTGCAACTGGAAGCCGATGACTTCCTGCAAGCGGGCGCCGAAGGGCGTGTCGATGCGGCTGAAGTCGACGCACTGATTGCAGCACGTCTGGCGGCACGCGCCGGCAAGGACTGGGCCGAATCCGACCGCATCCGCGACCAGCTCACCGCCATGGGCGTGGTGCTGGAAGACGGCAAGGGCGGCACGACCTGGCGTCTGGCTGACTGATTGCTTGATCCGCGTTAAAACAAAACCCGCCTTGTGCGGGTTTTGTTTTATCTAGAGGGTGGGGTTAGCTCAAGGCCCCGGTGCTGACCGCGACGATCAGGAAAATCCCCAGCACCGCGCGGTAGATGACGAATGGCCAGGTGGAGAATTTTTCCAGAAAGCGCATCAGGCCCCAGATCGCGAAGAACGCCGAGATGCTGGCAATCACCAGACCGAAAATCAGGTGCCCCCAAACGGCGGCTGGAAGGTCGGCATGGAACAACACCCACAACTCTTTCAAACCGGCGAGGGCGATGGCCGGCAGCCCGAGCAGGAACGAGAACCGCGCCGCTTCTTCACGCTTGAAGTTGAGAAACAACGCCGCCGTCAGCGTCGAGCCGGAGCGCGACACCCCGGGAATCAGCGCGCCAATCTGCGCTATGCCGACGATCAGCGCATCGCGCAGACGCATTTCGTCCACGGTGCGCCGATGCCGGCACGACAGTTCGGCAGCGGCCAGCAGAACCGCCATGACCACGCAGGAAATCCCGATCACCATCAGGCCGCGCAGGGGCGAGTTGCAGGCGTTGAGCGTCGAGGACAACGCAATGCCGGCAATGCCGATGGGTATGGTCGCCAGCACGATGGCCACCGCGAGGATGAACCAGCGGTTGTTGAAATCCCGTTGGCGCACCGCGTCGACGCTGCCACCGACCACTTGCTTGACGTCGCGCCAGAAATAACTGACCACCGCCGCCAGTGCAGCCAGCTGCATGGCCGCGGAAAACGCCGAGCCGGGATCCGGCCAGCCGAGCAGGGCCGGGACGATGCGCATATGCGCGGTGGAGGAAACGGGCAGCAACTCGGTGATGCCTTGAATGATGCCGAGGAAGCCGATCTGCAGGTAATCCAGCGAGGCGAAACCGATATCAAGGCCGGTGGAACAGATGTTGGTCAAAGCACTTATCCTGTGAAAATCAGGAGGAGGGAGGTGTCTGAATCAATGGCATGGCGAAAAACTGAAACATTTCGTCACAGTCTAGTCGGTTCGGTCAATGGGGGCGGATTGATAGTTGTGGGGTGACTGGTCTGACGCCTTCGCGAGCAAGCCCGCTCCCACAGGGGATCAGTGTCGTACACAAAAATGAGTCATCACAAAAATCCAGTGTGGGAGCGGGCTTGCTCGCGAAGAGGCCGGTTCAGCCACCCCGTCACTCAGCCTGACGCAAGCGCTTGTAAAGGGTATTGCGACTAACCCCCAACCGCCGCGCCAGATGCGAAATATTGCCCCCAGCCGCCAGCAATTCGCGGCTCAACGCCTCGGCATCGTTCAGATCAACTCCCAGCGGCGGCGCCAATTCCACCGGCTCCATCTCCAGATCGACAAAAAAATCATCCGGCAGATGCTCCGGCCGCACCGGTTGTTCCTCGGCCATCGCCAGAGCCACCTGCATCACGCTGCTGACCTGGCGCAGATTGCCCGGCCATGGATGACGGGTGAACAGCTCCAGCACCTCGCGGCTCAGCCCGGCCCATTGCGTCGGTTCGCGATGTTGCTCCCACAGGCGTTTGAACAGCGCCTCCTTGTCGCTGCGCTCGCGCAACGGTGGCAGTTCCAGGGTCAGCCCACCGATGCGGTAGTACAAATCTTCGCGGAACCGCCCCAGTTGCACCTGCTCCCTGAGCGAGCGGTTAGTCGCCGAGATGATTCGCAAGTCCACCGCGAATAACTCGCTGCTGCCCACCGGTTGCACGCAGCGCTCCTGCAACACCCGCAACAGCCGCGCCTGAGTCGGCAGCGGCATGTCGCCGATTTCGTCGAGGAACAGGGTGCCTTTGTCCGCCTTGCGGATCAGGCCGATGCTGCCTTTCTGGTTGGCACCGGTGAACGCACCTTTTTCATAGCCGAACAGTTCCGACTCCACCAGTTCGGCAGGGATCGCCGCGCAGTTGACGGCGATGAATGCCTGTTTGCTGCGTGAACTGGCCTGATGCAGGGCTTTGACGAAGACCTCCTTGCCAACCCCGGTTTCGCCGTGGATCAGCAGCGGAATGTCTTTCTCCAATAGGCGCTCGGCCTGACGCACGGCTTTTTCCACGCGGCTGTCGCCAAAATGCAGGGAACTGAGGCTGATCGTTCCCGGCACTTTGAGCGGCGCTGCGGCGGGCTTGGGTTCGGCAAATATCCGGGGCTGAATCGGTGCCTGTTGCGGTCGCTTCAATAAACACTGAAAACGGTTGCGCCCGGTGGTCTGCAGGGCGAACGGCAAGCCGTCAGGCTGATTCAACAGCTCCAATAGCGACACGTTGAACAGGCTCTCGATACTGACCCGCGACAGGCGCACGCCGAGCAGATTGTCCGCCCGCCGGTTGGCCGACAGCACCTGACCGCTCTCATCGAAAATCAGCAAACCGGCCCACTGACTGTCGAGATTGTTCAACCCGGTGTTGAAGGTCAGTTGAAAGTGCTGGCCGTGGAACAGGTTGAGGATCAGCCGGTTCTCCACGGTCTGGCTCATCATCTTGACCATGCCCAGGGTGTGCGAGGGCGGCAGGTAGCTGTCGCTGGACACATCGAGCACCGCGATGACCTTGCGCTCGGCGTCGAAAATCGGCGCGGCGGAGCCGGTCATGAAGCGATTGGCCTTAAGGAAATGTTCATCGTGTTCGATGTGCACCGCTTGTTCGCAGGCCAGCGCAGTGCCGATCGCATTGGTGCCGCTGGAGCGCTCCATCCAGCTCGCCCCGGCGCTAAACCCACGGGCGAGGTGCGGTTCGATAAAACGCTGAGTGCCCCACGATGTCAGCACTTGGCCCTGATGGTCGGCGAGCATGATCAGGCAATTGGAGTTGCTGAGGATGTTTTCGTAATAGGGCAGGACCTCCTGGTGAGTGGTCTGCACCAGTGAATGATGACGGTCGAGTAAATGCGCGATGCCGGAGGCGGGCAATTGATCGAACGCCGGGCTGCTTTGGTGGCTGAGGCCGAACGCGCGGCACCGTTGCCAGGAGCTCTGGACGATCGCGTCGTGGGACAGCGGCGGGGTAGGTGCGGCCATGGTGGTGGGCCTCTGAAGGGCATTTTTATTGTTGTTATGGCACTGCTTTCAAAACCAACACAGATCAAAACTGTGGGAGCGGGCTTGCTCGCGAAGGCGGTATATCAGACACATTTACATCGACTGACACACCGCCTTCGCGAGCAAGCCCGCTCCCACATTGGATCTTCGGTGTTCAGGAAATCTGGGCAAAAAGCGTTCACAGAGTGTTGTTCACGATTGTTCATTGTCAATCGCCAGACTGTTCAAATCTGTTCAGTCATGAACACCGATTCCCCACGTTTTCGGTGCTTTTCAAGACAAATCAACCACTTGCCATTTCTGGCACGAATGTCGCTCTGCTGCACAGGTTGCTTGACTCCAATAATAAAAAAGGCCGAGCCATGTCACTCACCCTGGAGCACGTCTGCCGTACCGTCGAGGGCCAGACCTGGATCGACGATGCCTGCCTGACATTCGAACCCGGATCCTTCAACGTTCTGCTCGGCCGCACGCTGTCCGGCAAAACCAGTCTGATGCGCCTGATGGCCGGTCTGGACAAGCCTGACAGCGGCCGCATCCTGATGAACGGCGTCGACGTCACCCAGCGCCCGGTGCGCCTGCGCAATGTGTCGATGGTCTATCAGCAGTTCATCAACTACCCGACCATGACCGTGTTCGAGAACATTGCCTCGCCGTTGCGTCAGGCCGGTGTTGCCAAGGACATCATCCACAGTAAGGTGCAGGAAACCGCACGGATGCTGCGCATCGAGAAGTTTCTGCAGCGCTATCCGCTGGAGCTGTCCGGCGGCCAACAGCAGCGCACGGCGATGGCCCGGGCGCTGGTCAAGGATGCCGAGTTGATCCTGTTCGACGAGCCGCTGGTCAACCTCGACTACAAGCTGCGCGAAGAACTGCGCCAGGAAATGCGCGAGCTGTTCAAGCTGCGCCACACCATTGCGATCTACGCCACCACTGAACCCAACGAAGCGTTGGCGCTGGGCGGCACCACGACGATTCTGCACGAGGGCCGGGTGATCCAGAGCGGCCCATCGACCTCGGTCTACCACCAGCCGCAAACCGTGCTGGCGGCGGAGTTGTTCTCCGAGCCGCCGATCAACCTGATGCCCGGGCGCATTGCCGGCAACGAAGTCAGCTTCGCCAACTTCGTGCACTTCCCGTTGAACGTCGACCTGCGCCCGGTGGGTGAGGGCGAGTTCCGCTTTGGCGTGCGCCCCAGCCATATCTCGCTGGTGCCGAGCAATGATGACGATCTGGAACTGGCGGTCACCGTCGAAGTGGCGGAGATCAGCGGCTCGGAAACCTTCCTGCATGTGCGCAACGAGCATTTCCTGCTGGTGCTGCACCTGCCCGGGGTTCACGAATACGACGTCGATGCGCCGATCCGCATCTACATCCCGACGCACAAACTGTTCGTGTTCGATGCGCAGGGCCGTCTGGTGCAGGCACCGGGCCGGCGTGTCGCGAGGGTTGCCTGATGGCCGAAATCCGTTTGCAGCACCTCGCCCACAGCTACAGCAAAACCCCGAGCGGGCCAGAGGACTACGCGATCCGCGAGATGGATCACATCTGGGCGCAGGGCGGCGCCTATGCCTTGCTCGGCCCTTCGGGTTGCGGAAAATCGACCTTGCTCAACATCATTTCCGGCCTGCTCAGCCCCTCGCAAGGGCATGTGTTGTTCGACGGCAAAGCGGTCAACGACCTGACCCCGGAGAAGCGCAACATCGCCCAGGTGTTCCAGTTCCCGGTGGTCTACGACACCATGAGCGTGTTCGACAACCTCGCCTTCCCCCTGCGAAATCAGGGCATGGCCGAAGCGAAAGTGCACAGCAAGGTGCAGGAAATCGCCGAAGTCCTCGACCTGCAAAACCTGCTGGGCAAGAAGGCGCGTAACCTCACCGCCGACGAAAAACAGAAAGTCTCCATGGGCCGTGGCCTGGTGCGCGACGACGTCTCGGCGATTCTCTTCGACGAGCCGCTGACGGTGATCGACCCGCACCTGAAGTGGAAACTGCGACGCAAGCTCAAGCAGATCCACGAGCAGTTCAACATCACCATGGTCTACGTGACCCACGATCAGCTCGAAGCCTCGACCTTCGCCGACAAGATCGCGGTGATGTACGGCGGGCAGATCGTGCAGTTCGGCACGCCCCGGGAATTGTTCGAGCGGCCGAGCCACACCTTCGTCGGCTACTTCATCGGCAGCCCGGGGATGAACCTGATCGAGGTGCAGCCGCAACCGGGCGGGGTCGGTTTCGCCTCGACGCACCTGCCGTTGTCTGACGCCTTGCAACGACACATCGAACACGGCCAGTGGAAAAATCTGAAGGTCGGCATCCGCCCCGAGTTCATCCATGTCTGGGACGAGCCGTTTGATGAGGCGATGCAGGCGCGGGTGCTCCACGTCGAAGACCTCGGCACCTACAAGATCCTCACCCTCGACCTCGATGGCGCGCCGTTGAAGGTGCGTCTGGCCGAAGACAAACCGGTGCCGCAGGGCACGGCGTACATCAGTTTTCCGGCGCAGTGGCTGATGGTTTATGCCGATGAGTTTCTGCTTGAAGCCGATGATGAGGTGCAGCCATGAACAAGGTGCAGAACAACAAGGCCTGGTGGCTGGTGTTGCCGGTGTTTCTGCTGGTGGCGTTCAGTGCGGTGATCCCGATGATGACCGTGGTCAACTACTCGGTGCAGGACATCTTCGACCAGTCCAGCCGCTACTTCGTCGGTGCCGACTGGTATCGCCAGGTGCTGCTCGATCCACGTCTGCACGACTCATTGCTGCGTCAGTTCATCTACTCGGCCTGCGTGCTGCTGATCGAAATCCCGCTGGGCATCGCCATCGCCCTGACCATGCCGACCAAGGGGCGCTGGTCGTCGGTGGTGCTGATCATCCTGGCGATTCCGCTGCTGATTCCGTGGAACGTGGTCGGCACCATCTGGCAGATCTTCGGCCGCGCCGACATTGGCTTGCTCGGGTCGAGCCTGAACGCGCTGGGCATCAGCTACAACTACGCGGCCAACACCATGGACGCCTGGGTCACGGTGCTGGTGATGGACGTCTGGCACTGGACGTCGCTGGTGGCGCTGTTGTGTTTCTCCGGGTTGCGGGCGATTCCCGACGTGTATTACCAGGCGGCGCGGATCGACCGGGCTTCGGCGTGGGCAGTGTTCCGCCACATCCAGTTACCCAAGCTGAAAAGCGTACTGCTGATCGCGGTGATGCTGCGCTTCATGGACAGTTTCATGATTTACACCGAGCCGTTCGTGCTCACCGGCGGCGGGCCGGGCAATGCCACGACCTTCTTGAGTCAGACCTTGACCCAGATGGCCGTAGGCCAATTCGATCTGGGGCCGGCGGCGGCGTTTTCGCTGGTGTACTTCCTGATCATCCTGCTGGTCTCGTGGCTGTTCTACACCGCCATGACCCATTCCGACGCCAACCGCTGAGGGCCCGGCCATGAGCAAGACAAAGCTTTTTCCGCTGCTGATCTACATCCTGTTCGTGCTGGTGCCGATCTACTGGCTGCTGAACATGTCGTTCAAGAGCAACACCGAAATCCTCGGTGGCCTGACGCTTTTCCCACAGAACTTCACGCTGGCGAACTACAAGGTGATTTTCACCGATCCGAGCTGGTACAGCGGTTACATCAACTCGGCGTACTACGTGACACTCAACACCGTCATCTCCCTGAGTGTGGCGTTGCCGGCGGCGTACGCGTTTTCGCGCTATCGCTTTCTGGGCGACAAGCACTTGTTTTTCTGGCTGCTGACCAACCGCATGGCGCCGCCGGCGGTATTCCTGTTGCCGTTCTTCCAGCTGTATTCGTCGATCGGGCTGTTCGATACGCACATCGCCGTGGCGCTGGCGCACTGCCTGTTCAACGTGCCATTGGCGGTGTGGATTCTCGAAGGCTTCATGTCCGGTGTGCCCAAGGAAATCGACGAAACCGCGTACATCGACGGCTACAGCTTTCCCAAGTTTTTCGTGAAGATTTTCATCCCGCTGATCGGCTCGGGCATCGGCGTCACGGCGTTTTTCTGCTTCATGTTTTCCTGGGTAGAACTGCTGCTGGCGCGCACGCTGACTTCGGTGAATGCCAAGCCGATTGCTGCGGTGATGACCCGCACCGTGTCGGCCTCGGGCATCGACTGGGGCGTGCTGGCGGCGGCGGGGGTGTTGACCATCCTGCCGGGCATGCTGGTGATCTGGTTTGTTCGCAACCACGTGGCCAAGGGCTTTGCCCTCGGTCGGGTCTGAGGAGCGCATGATGGAATGGATGAGCTGGACCGCCCCCACCGCGGGGTTCTTTATCGCCATCGGCCTGTTGCTGGTGGGCATGACCACATGGGAATTGCGTTCGCCGAGCATTCTGCGGCGAGGTTTTCTGCCGATTGCCACCACTCGTGGCGATCGCTTGTTCATCGGTCTTCTCGGCAGCGCCTACCTGCATCTGCTGGTCATTGGCGTCACCGACTGGAGCATCTGGGCGGCGTCCGCGCTGTCTTTGGTGTGGCTGTTGCTTGTGATGCGTTGGGGCTAGTCGACTCTCGGCAATCGTGCTCCGAAAATCAAACAGGAGGTCTCTATGTTCGACAAAAACAATAAGCTGCGACATAGCATTTCATTGGCGGCCGTGCTGGCACTCAGCGGTTTGAGCGCATCGGCCTGGGCCGATGCCTATGAGGACGCTGCGAAAAAATGGATCGGCAGCGAATTCAAGCCATCGACCCTGACGCCCGAACAGCAACTCGATGAATTGAAGTGGTTCATCAAGGCCGCCGAGCCGTTTCGCGGGATGGACATCAAAGTGGTCTCGGAGACCCTGACCACCCACGAATACGAGTCCAAAGTGCTGGCCAAGGCCTTCACCGAAATCACCGGGATCAAGTTGACCCACGACCTGCTGCAGGAAGGCGACGTGGTGGAAAAACTGCAGACGGTGATGCAGTCGGACAAGAGCATCTACGACGGCTGGGTCAACGACTCGGACCTGATCGGTACGCACTTTCGCTACGGCAAGACCGAGGCGATCACCGACCTGATGGCCAACGAAGGCAAGAACTTCACCTCGCCGACGCTCGACATCAAGGACTTCATCGGCATCTCGTTCACCACGGCGCCGGACGGCAAGATCTATCAACTGCCCGATCAGCAGTTCGCCAACCTGTACTGGTTCCGCGCCGACTGGTTCGAACGGGCCGATCTGAAAGCCAAGTTCAAGGAAAAGTACGGCTACGAATTGGGCGTGCCGGTGAACTGGTCGGCTTATGAAGACATCGCCAAATTCTTCAGCGAAGACGTCAAGGAAATCGACGGCAAGCGCGTCTACGGGCACATGGACTACGGCAAGAAAGACCCGTCGCTGGGCTGGCGTTTCACCGATGCCTGGTTCTCCATGGCCGGTGGCGGCGACAAGGGTATTCCCAATGGTTTACCGGTGGACGAGTGGGGGATTCGCGTCGAGGATTGCCACCCGGTTGGTTCCAGCGTGACCCGCGGCGGCGACACCAACGGTCCGGCGGCAGTGTTCGCCACCCAGAAATACGTCGACTGGCTCAAGGCCTACGCGCCACCGGAAGCGGCGGGCATGACCTTCTCCGAGTCCGGCCCGGTGCCGTCGCAGGGCAATATCGCCCAGCAGATTTTCTGGTACACCGCGTTCACCGCCGACATGACCAAGCAGGGCCTGCCGGTGATGAATGCCGATGGCACACCGAAGTGGCGCATGGCGCCGTCGCCGCGCGGGCCGTATTGGGAGGAGGGCATGAAGCTTGGTTATCAGGACGTGGGTTCGTGGACGTTCATGAAATCCACGCCTGAGAAACAGAAACTCGCGGCGTGGCTGTACGCGCAGTTCGTCACCTCGAAAACCGTGTCACTGAAGAAAACCATCGTCGGCCTGACGCCGATCCGCGAGTCGGACATCAACTCGCAGGCAATGACCGATCTGGCACCGAAACTTGGTGGCCTGGTCGAGTTCTACCGCAGCCCGGCCCGCGTGCAATGGACCCCGACCGGGACCAACGTGCCGGACTATCCGCGTCTGGCGCAACTATGGTGGAGCCACATCGCCGAAGCGGCCAGCGGCGAGAAGACCCCGCAGCAAGCGCTGGACGGTCTGGCCAAGGATCAGGACGCGATCATGTCGCGTCTCGAACGCTCCAAGGCGCAAGCAGTGTGCGCCCCGAAAATGAACCCGGAACGCGACGCGCAATATTGGTTCGACCAGCCGGGCGCACCGAAACCGAAACTGGCCAACGAGAAGCCGCAGGGCGAGACCGTGAGCTACAACGAACTGCTGAAATCGTGGGCGGATGCGCGTAAGTGATGGTTGATGTGTGAAAGGCAAACGGCACCGGAAGGTGCCGTTTTTTTGTTGCCTGATCTACCGCTTTCGCGAGCAGGCTCGCTCCCACACTGGATCTGTATCGTTCATAAATGCCGATCACAATCGAGATTACTGTGGGAGCGAGCTTGCTCGCGAATACGGTCTGCCATTCAGCATGGATAGTGACTGACACGCCGCCATCGCTTGCAGGCAAGCAATCCCACAGATTGCAGTGGTGTTCACAAAACTCAAAAATACCCTGCCCACTGCAGCAGCTACTAAAGGGCATCGGTCAATGCCAGCTTCATGCTTGAGTTTCTTCAAAGGTATCAAGCATGGCGTCAGGCAATGGCGAATCGAAATCTTCAGGCAGCACCAACTTGCCTTTCATAGCGCCAATTCGTGGTGTGCCGGTTTTTCCTGTGTGAGCGAAAAGGCGCTGCGCCCGACCTTGGACTGCCAGAGTCTCGATTTCTGCAACCAACTCACAAAACATGTCTCTGCTCATAGTGCCCCCCATCGTTCTTCTACCTGCAAAGACCTTCACCATAAAACTACCCACTCAAGGCTGGCTGTAGGACGAGGCGGATGTTAGGGCGGGAGCTTTCGGAGTTTGTGCGGAGACGAGAGCGTATCGGTAAAAAATCGTACAAAACTTCCGATTCCCATTCTGACATTCAACATGGATATCGCCTGATCCGACGCTTTCGCGAGCAAGCTCACTCCCACAGGTTTTGGCGGCGTCGACACATTTTGTGAATGACTACTGTCCCTGTGGGAGCGAGCCTGCTCGCGAAGGCTGAGTATCAGGCAGTGCAGATGTTGAAGGGCCCACCGCCATCGCGAGCAGGCGAAGGCCTACAGGTTTCAGTGGTGGTCACAAAACCTGAGTACCCCGCAAATCACTGTGAGAGCTTGCCTGCAAGCGATGGGGCCATGGGTGTCGCCGCAGGAAAACCGAGGCGGAATACGGTCATGACGCCGGGTAAGCTCTTCACCTCGGCTACTCCCTGATGCAAGCTCATGATCGAACGCACGATTGCCAGTCCCAGCCCGGTGCTGCCCTGCGAGCGCGAGCGGGCGCTGTCGACGCGGTAGAAGCGGTCGAACAGATGCGGCAGATGTTGCGCCTCGATGCCGGCGCCGGGATTGCTGACCAGCAGTGAAGCCTGCGTCGCGCCTTGCTCGATCAGCAAGGTGATGGTTTTGCCGTTCGGGCAATGACGCAGCGCATTCGACAGCAGATTGGAAATCGCCCGCTGGATCATCAATCGATCGCCCAGCACCGATGCGCAACCAACAACATTCAAATGAATCTGCTTGTCCTGCGCCGACAGCGAAAACATCTCCGCGACCTTCGCCGCTTCATCCTCCAGCGCCACCGATTCAAACGGCGCCAGCGCCGACGGATGACTGACCTGCGCGAGAAACAGCATGTCGGAAACAATCCGCGCCACGCGCTCCAGCTCCTCGGTGCAGGACACCAACACGTCCTGGTATTCCTCGGTCGTGCGCTCACGAGACAGCGTCACCTGCGCCTTGCCCATCAGGTTGTTGATCGGCGTGCGCAACTCATGCGCCAGGTCATCGGAGAACTGCGACAACTGCTGCACCCCGGCATCCAGCCGATGCAGCATGAAGTTGATGCCCTGCGCCAGTTCGCTCAGCTCCTGCGGCATGTTCACCACCGACAGCCGATGATCCAGATCCTGAGTCGAGACCATCGCCGCCACTTTGCGAAACTCGCGCAGCGGCGCCAATCCACGCTGCACCGCGCCCCACGCCGTCAGGCCGATGAACACCAGCAACAGCGGCAAGGCAATCAGCGTCGAGCGCAGGTAGGCACTGAGCAGCGCCTGATCATGCGCGTTGTCCATCGACAGCAGCACCGGCACGCGGCTGCCGTCCTTGAGGCGAATCAGCTTTGACGCGGTAAGGAATTTTGCACCCTCGCCATCGCTGCTGTCGCTGTAGGTCAATTGCTCGGTGGCGGCTCGCACCGCGCGTAACTCGGCGCGCGGATCCTTCAGTCCTGAGCCGGACTTGAGCAGCGGCGAACGCAGGTTCGAACGGTCATAAATCGTCAGCGTCAGGTTGTCATGGCCCATGACCTGATCGAGCAGAATGTGCGGCTTGCCACTGACTTCATTGGCGTCGACGTACAGCGACAGGCTGTGTTCAACCTGCGCCATCTTCTTGTCCAGGCTGTCGCGGGACAGCGCATTCAGCTCATGGGTCAGGGCGAAATAGGCCAGGATCGCCAGAAACACCACCAACAGCGCGCCGAGAATACTCACGGTCAAACCGAGGCGCATCGACAGGCTGGCCGGCTTCATTCGCGCGCCTCCAGCACGTAGCCGACACCGCGCAGGGTGTGGATCAGCTTGTTGTCGAACGGGTCATCGATCTTCGCCCGCAAGCGCCGGATCGACACTTCGACCACGTTGGTGTCGCAGTCGAAATTCATGTCCCACACCAGCGAGATGATCTGCGTGCGGGTCAGCACCTCGCCGGACTGACGCATCAACAAGTGCAGCAGGGCGAATTCCTTGGTGGTCAGGTCGATGCGCTGCTCGCCACGAAACGCCCGATGCCGGCCCGGATCAAGCTCCAGATCAGCGACTTTCAACACTTGCGGCACCGGTATGTTTTCGCTGCGGCGCATCAGGGTGCGCACCCGCGCGAGCAATTCGGGAAACTCGAACGGCTTGACCAGATAGTCGTCGGCGCCCAGATCCAGACCGCGAATCTTGTCCGCCAGCCGCCCGCGCGCGGTGAGCATCATCACCCGCGTCGAGTGGGTGCGGCGCAGTTGCTCCAGCACGCCCCAGCCGTCCAGTTCCGGCAAGTTCACGTCGAGAATGATCAGGTCATAGGCCTGCTGTTGCGCCAGATGCAATCCATCGGCACCGGTGGCGGCGTGGTCAACGATATAACCACTTTCGGTCAAACCCTGATGCAAGTATTCGGCAGCTTTAAGCTCGTCCTCGACGACAAGGATTCGCATGATCTATCACCACTTTTATTTAAGGGATATTTAATTAAGGTGGCCGGGAAAATTATGGTTTTTGTAAGTTCTTCCGGACGCAGTTCAATAACTGAATGACGAACACGGTAAAGGCTGTAGTGGCTACAGGGTCAACCTCCGAGGCCTTTAAAACGGCCATCCGCGACAGCCTGTCGCAGCACAAAAGCGCCAACAGACATGTATTGCATTCAGGCAAGTGCTGTTCGGCAGATAACTACCGAGTATTTGTTTCCATGTATTACGACAAAGCCGTTTGCACTTCGCATCCTAGAACAAAACAACTTTGCCAAACCGTGGATAACGGATTTGTAATGTTCCAGTCACCTTGTCGATAAGTTCAAAACCCTAACGTGGCGGCATCGAAAAATCCTGAATTAAAGGAAGTCCTCCATTGCTCGGTTTAATCGAACTGACGGCGCGATCACGCCTGAACAAAACCGCCAGCGGCCTCTTGTTGTTGGCGTGTAGCAGCCTGGCCAGCGCATCGACCTTGACGCTGGATCAGGCGCTGCAAAGTGCCGTCGCCGGCAACCCCGATCTCGCCGCCGCGCAGTGGGAAATCGGCATAGCCGAGGGCGATCGGCAGCAGGCTGGGCTGATCCCCAACCCCGAGGTGTCGTGGGAAGCCGAAGACACCCGACGCGACTCGCGCACCACCACGGTGATGCTCAGCCAGCCGATTGAGTTGGGCGGCAAACGCGGCGCGCGCATCGATGTCGCCAGCCGTGCGCAGGACGCCGCCGGTATCGAACTGGAGCGCAAACGCAATGCCTTGCGCGCCGATGTGATCCAGGCGTTCAACAGCGCGCAAACCGCGCAGCAACGCTTGCAGCTGTCGCGCCAGTCACTGCAACTGGCCGAGCACGGTGTGCGCGTTGCTCAGGGGCGCATCGAGGCCGGTAAATCGTCGCCAGTCGAAGGCACGCGAGCGCAGGTGCAGCTCTCGGAAGTGCGCCTGGAGGTGAGCCGCGCCGAGCGCGATCAGGCCAACGCCTATCAGCAACTGGCGCAAGTCATGGGCGCACCGTTGCCGACCTCGACCAATGTGCAAGCCGCGACGCAAAACCTCGCCACGCTGCCGCCGCCCAGTCGTTTGCTCGAGCGTCTGAACCAGACCGCCGAGCTGCGTCTGGCGAAACTGCAGATCGATCAACGCGAAGCATCGTTGGGCCTGGAAAAGTCGCAGCGCATTCCCGACCTGACCGTGAGCATTGGCAGCCAGTACAGCGAAACCGAGCGTGAGCGGGTCAACGTGGTCGGGCTGTCGATGCCGATTCCGCTGTTCAACCGCAATCAGGGCAACGTGCTCGCCGCCGCACGGCGCACCGATCAGGCGCGGGATCTGCGCAACGCCACCGAGCTGCGTTTGCGCACCGAAGTCCAGACCAGCCTTGAGCAATGGCAGACCGCCAATGGCGAAGTCGACGCGTTCAATCAGAGCATCCTGCCCGCCGCACAAAGTGCAGTGGACAGCGCCACCCGTGGTTTCGAAATGGGCAAATTCGGCTTCCTCGATGTGCTCGACGCCCAGCGCACCCTGATTGCCGCGCGCAGCCAATACATCCAGGCCGTCAGCGAGGCGACCGATGCCCGCGTGCGCCTCGAACGGATCTTCGGCGACCTCAGCGTCAGCCCTTGAATTTCATTTTCAGACAACTGCGCGAAGCACGGCGCAGAGGAGTTTCCATGGATAAAAAACTGCTGGTGGTCGCGGTCGCGACCTTGGCGCTGGGCATTGGCATCGGATCGATGTGGCCGGTCAATTCGAGTATCGACGCGCATGCCGATGAGGCTTCCGAACATGCTGATCACGCCGAGGAGGGCGCGGCCGCCGAAGGCGGACATGCCGAAGAAGGCCACATCGAATTGAGCACCGAGCAGATCGCGGCGGCAGGCATTCAACTGGCCGAGGCGCGGGCGCAGAGCATCAGTCTCGGCCTGTCGTTCCCCGGCGAAGTGCGCTTCGACGAGGACCGCACGGCGCACGTCGTGCCGCGCGTGCCGGGGGTGGTCGAGTCGGTGGCGGTCAACCTCGGGCAACCGGTGAAGAAGGGCCAGTTGCTGGCGGTGATCGCCAGTCAGCAGATTTCCGATCAGCGCAGCGAGCAGGCCGCCACGCAACGTCGCTTGGCGTTGGCGCGCACCACCTACGAACGCGAGAAAAAGCTCTGGCAGGACAAGATCTCCGCCGAACAGGATTTCCTCCAGGCGAAGCAAGCGTTGGAAGAGGCGGAAATCGCCATGAACAACGCCCGGCAGAAAATCAGCGTACTCAGCGGCAGCGTGGTCGCCACCGGCGGCAATCGCTACGAACTGCGCGCACCGTTCGATGGCGTGGTGGTGGAAAAACACCTGACGCCGGGCGAGGTGGTCGATGAAACCACGGCCGCTTTCACCCTTTCGGACTTGTCCCGCGTGTGGGTCACGTTCGGCGTTTCGCCCAAGGATCTGACCCAGGTGCAGGTAGGCAAACCCGTCACCGTGAGCGCGCCGGAATTGCAAGCTGAAGTCACTGGCAGCGTGGCTTTCGTCGGCAGTCTGCTTGGCGAACAGACGCGCACCGCGACCGTGCGCGTGACGCTGGAAAACCCGCAGGGCTTATGGCGCCCGGGGCTGTTCGTCTCCGCGCGGGTCGCCACCGACAGCCGCCAGGCCAATGTCGCGGTGCCGGAAACCGCGATCCAGACCGTCGAGGACAAACCCACGGTGTTCGTCCGTACCGACGACGGCTTCAAGGCGCAGGCAGTGGAACTGGGCAGCCGCGCCGCCGGCCACGTGGAAATCACCCAAGGGCTGGAACCGGGCGTGCAAGTCGCCAGCGCCGGCAGCTTCGTCCTCAAGTCGGAGCTGGGCAAAGCCTCAGCCGAGCACAGTCATTAATTCTGGAAGGTTCCCATGTTCGAACGCCTGATCCAGTTTGCCATCGAGCAGCGCATCATCGTGCTGCTCGCCGTTCTGCTTATGGCCGGCCTCGGCGTCGCCAGTTATCAAAAGCTGCCGATCGACGCCGTGCCCGACATCACCAACGTCCAGGTGCAGATCAACACCGGCGCCGCCGGGTTCTCGCCGCTGGAAACCGAGCAGCGCATCACCTTCCCGATTGAAACCGCGATGGCCGGGTTGCCGGCGCTGGAGCAAACCCGTTCGCTGTCGCGCTCGGGCCTGTCGCAAGTGACGGTGATCTTCAAGGATGGCACCGACCTGTTCTTCGCTCGCCAACTGGTCAACGAGCGTTTGCAGATCGCCAAGGCGCAATTGCCCGAAGGCGCGGAAGCGGTGATGGGGCCGATCTCCACCGGACTCGGTGAGATCTTTTTATGGACGGTGGAAGCCCAGGAGGGCGCGCTGAAGGAAGACGGCAGCGTCTACACGCCGACCGATCTGCGAGTGATTCAGGACTGGATCATCAAGCCGCAATTGCGCAACGTGCCGGGTGTCGCCGAGATCAACACCATCGGCGGGTTTGCCAAGGAATACCAGATCGCGCCGGACCCGAAACGCCTCGCCGCGTACAAGCTCACGCTCACCGATCTGATCACCGCGCTGGAGCGTAACAACGCCAATGTCGGCGCCGGGTACATCGAGCGCAGCGGCGAGCAGTTGCTGATCCGCGCGCCGGGGCAGGTGGCGAGTACCGAAGACATCGCCAACATCGTCATGGCCAACGTCGACGGCACGCCGATCCGGGTGAAGAACGTCGCCAGCGTGGAAATCGGCCGTGAATTGCGCAGCGGTGCCGCCACCGAAAACGGTCGTGAAGTGGTGCTGGGCACGGTGTTCATGTTGATCGGCGAGAACAGCCGCACCGTTTCGCAAGCGGTGGCCAGCAAGCTGGAACAGATCAACAAATCCTTGCCCAAAGGCGTGATCGCCGTGCCGGTGTATGACCGCACGCACCTGGTCGACAAAGCCATCGCCACGGTGAAAAAGAACCTGATCGAAGGCGCGATTCTGGTGATCGCGATTCTGTTCCTGTTCCTCGGCAACATCCGCGCCGCGTTGATCACCGCGATGGTGATTCCGCTGTCAATGCTGTTCACCTTCACCGGGATGTTCAGCAACAAGGTCAGTGCCAACCTGATGAGCCTCGGCGCGCTGGACTTCGGGATCATCGTCGACGGCGCGGTGGTGATCGTCGAAAACACCCTGCGCCGCCTGGCTCACGCGCAGCAGCATCACGGCCGTTTGCTGACTCGTGCCGAGCGTTTCAAGGAAGTGTTTGCGGCGGCGAAAGAGGCGCGGCGCCCGCTGATTTTCGGCCAGTTGATCATCATGGTCGTGTACCTGCCGATCTTCGCCCTGAGCGGCGTCGAAGGGAAAATGTTCCACCCGATGGCGTTCACCGTGGTTATCGCGCTGCTCGGTGCGATGCTGTTGTCGGTGACCTTTGTGCCGGCAGCGATTGCGCTGTTCGTCACCGGCAAGGTCAAGGAAGAAGAGGGCGTGGTGATGCGCGGTGCACGTCGGGTGTATGCGCCGGCGCTGGCCTGGGTCATGGCGCATCGCGCGGTGGCCGTGGGCGCGGCGTTGGCGGTGATCGTGCTCAGCGGCGTGCTCACCAGCCGCATGGGCAGCGAGTTTGTGCCGAGCCTCAGTGAGGGGGATTTCGCCCTGCAAGCGCTGCGCGTGCCGGGCACCAGCCTGACGCAATCGGTGGACATGCAGCAGCGTCTGGAGACCCTGATCCTGGCCAAAGTGCCGGAGGTTGAACGGGTGTTCGCCCGCACCGGTACGGCGGAAATTGCTTCCGACCCGATGCCGCCGAACATCTCCGACAGCTACGTGATGCTCAAGCCCAAGGATCAATGGCCAGACCCGAAAAAGTCCCGCGAAACCCTGATGGCCGAGTTGCAACAAGCCGCCGCGACCTTGCCGGGCAGTAACTATGAGCTGTCGCAGCCGATCCAGTTGCGCTTCAACGAACTGATCTCCGGCGTGCGCAGCGATGTCGCGGTCAAGGTGTTCGGCGATGACATGGACGTGCTCAACGCCACGGCGGCGAAGATCGCGGCGGCGATGCAGAAGGTCAACGGCGCCTCTGAAGTGAAGGTCGAGCAGACTACCGGGCTGCCGGTGCTGACCATCAATATCGATCGCGACAAGGCGGCGCGTTATGGCCTCAACGTTGGCGATGTGCAGGACACCATCGCCGTGGCCGTGGGCGGACGGCAGGCTGGCACTTTGTACGAGGGTGATCGGCGCTTCGACATGGTGGTGCGCTTGTCCGACGCGATGCGCAAGGACATCGACGGCTTGTCGGCGCTGCTGATTCCGGTGCCGGCGCTGAGTGGTGCGGCGAACCAGATCGGTTTTATCGCCCTGAAGGACGTCGCCAGCCTCGATCTGGTGCTCGGGCCAAACCAGGTCAGCCGCGAGAACGGCAAGCGTCTGGTGATCGTCAGCGCCAACGTGCGCGGGCGCGATATCGGCTCGTTCGTCAGTGAGGCCGGTGCGGTGATCGAGCGCGAGGTGCAGGTGCCGGCCGGTTACTGGACCAGTTGGGGCGGGCAGTTCGAGCAACTGCAATCGGCGGCCAAGCGCTTGCAGATCGTGGTGCCGGTGGCGTTGCTGCTGGTGTTCGGGTTGCTGTTCATGATGTTCAACAATTTGAAGGACGGCTTGCTGGTGTTTACCGGGATTCCGTTTGCCTTGACTGGCGGGGTGATGGCGCTGTGGCTGCGGGATATTCCGTTGTCGATTTCCGCTGGCGTGGGGTTTATCGCGTTGTCCGGGGTGGCGGTGCTCAACGGTTTGGTGATGATCGCGTTCATTCGCAATTTGCGCGAGGAAGGGCGCTCACTGACGGAGGCAATCAACGTCGGCGCGCTGACGCGCTTGCGGCCAGTGTTGATGACCGCACTGGTGGCGTCGCTGGGATTTATTCCGATGGCGCTGGCGACCGGCACCGGCGCCGAGGTGCAGCGGCCACTGGCAACCGTGGTGATCGGCGGGATTCTGTCCTCGACGATCCTCACGCTGCTGATCTTGCCCGCGCTGTACCAGATCGCCCATCGCCGGGATGAGGACACCGTACCGTCTGAGTAGGTGATCTCCTGTGGGAGCGGGCTTGCTCGCGAAGAGGCCGTGTCAGTGGACATCAATGTTGGATGACACACCGCTTTCGCGAGCAAGCCCGCTCCCACATGGGTTCCGTGCACTGATCCGGCAGATAACGGATATGTAATTCCCCCGCCACCGTCACGAAAGGTTCACCTTGTTACCTTGATCCCGTCAGTTACTTAAACGAGGAATCAACCATGAAATTCGCCCAACTGAGTGCCTTCGCAACCGCCCTGATGCTGTCGTCGCTGGCCATGGCCGAAGGCGGTGGTGACCGCACCTTCGACCGGATGATGACCGCCAACGACCGCGCCGTGGAGCTGTTCGTGGCCAAGGAAAAAGCCGCTGCCAACCCGGTGGTGGTCAATGAAAAGAACGACCAGAAAACTCAGGATCTTTAACGCGGCCTGAACCTGCGCAAGCCCGTCATCGCGCATCGATGCCGGGCTTTTTTTCGGGCCTGGAAGGGAAGGAAATGGAGATGAAAATGCTTAAGTCGATCGTGTTCGCCAGCGTCATGGCGATGTCCGTGAATGCATTGGCCGAGGGCGGCGGTGATCGCACCTTCGAGCGCGCGTTCAGCGCCAACGCCAAAGCCATGGAGCAATACGCGGCTGAGCGCGGCAAAGCGGCGCCGGTGGTCAAGGAATACGAATACGGCATGCAGCTCGACGTGGTGAAAATCGTCAGCGTGGTGAAGCCGCAACCTGCCTGCTCGGTGGTCCCTACCGCTATGACCTACGAAGACTCGCAAGGGCAACTCAACACCCTCAGATACAGCGTGGCCGGCGTGTGCCGCAACAGTGGTGGCTAAACAACACCTGATCCCCGGAGCTGCATTTAAAAGTTGTGTGGGAAAAGCAGAACCTTCCCACAATGTTTTCAGGTTGCCCTTCGGACGTCAGCTCTCTAGCCTGTGTGTTCAAGGAGGGTTACCTGGTCGGCAAGGGCTCGACGTCGACAGTGGCCGGGAGCGGAGACGCTTCCTGGTTCAACTTGCGTCGGGCAATCTCGGCGCCGCGCAGACGCAGAGGCGTTTCGATAAAGCGGTAGTTGAGTTCGCTCAGCAGCACCAGCAGACCCACCGACGTCAATAACAGCTCAAGGGTGAAACGCCCATCCAGCGGCACGCCTTGGTTAGCGGCAACACGCGTCCAGATCTCTGTACTCAGGTGGTTGGTGAACACGTGGATCACGTAGAGCCCATACGACCGTGAGCCGAGCCACTGCATGAGACCGCGCATGAACGCCGGGCAGTAGATGTAGCCTTTCTGATAACTCGCCAGCCAGACAATCAATACCGCGACCATCGCGACGATGCCGACAGCAATGGGCATGGCAATCAGCTGGATGGCGACAGAGCCCAGCATGTACAGCAGGAACAGCGTGCAAAGCAGCGGTTTGATCGTCCCCTGACCCAGCCCGACCGGTTCTATCTGCCGATAGAGGCGGGTACGGGTGAACAGGCACAAGAGAATTCCCCAGAGCATTGCATCCAGACGGAAGTGCGTGAGGATGCTTGTGGGTTGGCCGTAGGGGTTTCGATCAATACCGAACTGCAACGCAATCAGTGCGAACAGGGCAATGACCCGCCAACGCGGGGCCGTGACAAACAGCAGAAAAAAAGGAAACACGAAGTAAAACTGCTCTTCGAGCGCCAGGCTCCAGTATTGAGGGCTGGGGCCCAGCAGCGAGTTGTAATGCATCGCCAGATTGCCGCTGAAGGTCGCGACGGCGGTGAAACTGCGCAGATTGTCATACCACGAACCAAAGGCGTTCGATTGGTTGAAAACAATGGAAAACAACAGCGGAATCAGTATCCAGAGCCATGCTGTGGGCAGCAGGCGATAGGCGCGGCGCAGCCAGAAACAGGCAGTTGCCAGACCGAACTGACCTTGGGCGCGCTGTTGGTCGAAATGGTCCAGATAGGCCTTGCTGACCACGAAACCGGAAATGCAGAAGAACAGGTCGACACCGGTCCAGGGCATGAAAATCGAGAATATTCTCAGCAGCGTATCGGTATGGAACGGCAGCATCATAGTGACATGGCACAAGAAGGTCATGGCCACAGCAGCCCCTCGCAAGTACTCGATTTCCAGGTTCTTACGGCTACTCATCGGTCCCTCGTTATTTTTGTTGGTCAGCGCAGGCGAAGATGGCAGGTGGCTTGCGGTTCGGTCAAGAAAACGATGAGTTTGTTCAGCGCAAAAAAAAGCGCCCCGAAGGACGCCAAAAAATTCACCTCTGACCAAAGGAGCAAGGAGCTTCTAAAGGTGAATGGTATTGCTCGGGAAACTCAGAGAATCGCCAGCGGGTATTCGACGATCACCCGCACTTCATCCAGATCCGACTCGAACGCCGTGGCGCGGGTGGTGGCCTGGCGCAAACGCAGCGACAGGTCTTTCATCGAACCGCTCTGCACCACGTATTTGACTTCGACGTCGCGCTCCCAGCGCTTCTGGTCGGTCAGCGGATTGCCTTCGGCATCGCGGCGCATGTACACGGCGTTGGCGTTGGAGTAGTCGGCGTCGGTGCCGCGTGCGTAACGGGTCATGAACGACAGACCGGGTACGCCGTAAGGGCTCATGTCGAGGTCGTAGCGCACCATCCACGAACGTTCCTTCGGCGAGTTGAAGTCGCTGTACTGGATCGAGTTATCGAGGAAGATCGAGTCGGACTGGCGCAGGTAATCGAAGTCGTCATTGCCGTTGTTGCGCTGGTGGGAGAGGGCGACGGAGTGCGCGCCGAGTTTCACCCCGACGCGGCCGCTCCAGATGTTGTTGTCGAATTGGCCGAGCAGTTGCTTGCCTTCGTCGACCGCCTTGTAATAGTTCAGGCCGCCGAACAGCGACAGGTCGTCCGCCAGCGGATAGGTCCAGGCGGTGCCGGCGTAATACTGATTCCAGGCATCCTTGAGGCGACTGGAGTACAGGCTGAAACTGAGGTTCTTGTTCAGCACGTAGTCGCCCCCGCCATAAGCGATCCACGGCGAATTGACCGGGCCGGCGTAGAACGTGGCGAAATTTTCGCGCATGTCGCTGGACACCGGTTGGCTCATCGCATGCAAGCGACCGCCCTGAATCGACAGACCGTCGATACTGGTGTTGGACGCCGTCACACCGCGAAAGCTTTCCGGCAGCAGGCGCGAATCACCTGCGGCCACCACCGGGTTGGCCGGGAACACATCACCGACCTTGACCACGGTATCGAAGGCCCGCACTTTGGCGGCGCCACCGATCTTGGTGTATTCATCCCGCGCCTGGCCGTCACTGTTGACCGGCAGCATATCGAACGAACTGCGCCCGCCGTTGCGGCCGTCACCGGTGTCGAGTTTCAAGCCGAGCATGGCAAATGCATCGACACCGACCCCGACGGTGCCTTGGGTGAAACCGGATTCGAACTTGCTGATCACCGCATGCGCCCAGGCTTCGGAATAACCGTTGCCGGTGGGGCTGGACTGGCCGTCGCGATGATCACGATTGAAGTAGAAGTTGCGGTTGAGCACCGTCAGGCTGCTGCCTTCGACAAAGCCCTCAGGCTTGTCTTCTGCAAACACCATGGACGGCCCGGAGCCGACCACCACCGCTAAAGCGGCCATCGACATTTTTGTATTGTTAACCATCAAACACTCCTTGGGTTCGGCAGAACGGGAACGTGCGTCGGCGTGGTTTTATTGTTCGACGGGCAAAGGCCCGCCGGCATTGGTCGCCGGGTCACATCGTTGCAAGCTGCGGATAACGCCAAGGTGATGGGGGAATTACAATTTCGTCATGTGGCGAACCTGGGTTTTGTGAACGCCACGCAACCTGTGGGAGCGGGCTTGCTCGCGAAAGCGGAGTGTCGGGCAATGAAGATATTGAATGTGCCGACGCCTTCGCGGGCGAGCCACACTCCCACAATGATCCGGGTTTGCCACGGCATCTGTGGAAATGTGGACTGATTGATCCACATTTATGCAGAAATGGCTGTTACCTTCGCAGGTTCATTCCCGTCCGCACATACCTCATGGAGAGAGAAATGTTCGAGATCAGAAGAGCTACCCCGGACGATGCGCGGATCGCGTTCGACATTCGGCGCCTGGCCATCCGGCACCAATGCATCGGTGCCTACAGCCAGCAGCAAATGCTCGACTGGACCAAAGGGGCGGCCGAAGACGGCTACGACACGCTGATGGAAAAACACTTTTATCTGGGCTGCATTGAGGGTGAGGCTGTAGCGACCGGCATGCTCGACCTGGATTACCGTGAAATCGGCGCGATCTTCATTCGTCCGGATTTCATGCAGCGTGGGCTGGGCAAGCGTGTTCTGTTCTTTCTTGAAGATTTGGCGCGGAATCTCGGGCTGACCGAGGTGTGTCTGGACGCGACGTTGAATGCGGTCGACTTTTATCGGTGCTGCGGTTACATCGGGGAGGGGAGTGCAATTTATCAATCGCCTTCGGGTCTGCAACTGGCCTGTGTGCCAATGGTGAAGAAACTGTGATGCCATTGTGGCGAGGGAGCTTGCTCCCGCTGGACTGCGTAGCAGGCCCCGCTTCTCAGCTGAACAGCGGGGCCGCTTCGCGTCCCAGCGGGAGCAAGCTCCCTCGCCACAGGTTATTTGTTGCTACATAGAATCCGTAAAACAAAAACGGCACCCGAAGGTGCCGTTTCCGTTTCCAGCCAGCCGAATATCAGCCCGCCAGACCCGCCTGCTGAACCAGAGTCAGCAATGGCTGCGGGTACACACCCAGGAAGAACGCGACCAGGGCGATGGCCAGCAGCATTACGCCGCCAGCCTTCTGTTCCCAGTGCAGCTGGGCGTCGTGGCGGCGCAGGTTCGGTTCGATCAGGTACAGGGTGACCATCACGCGCAGGTAGTAGAACACGCCGATGGCGCTGCCCAGTACCAGCGAACCGACCAGCCACCATTGGTGCGACTCGACGCCGGTAGCGATGATGTAGAACTTGCCGATGAAGCCAGCGGTCAGCGGGATACCGGCCAGGGACAGCATCATCACGGTCAGAACGGCGGTCAGGTACGGACGGCGCCAGAACAGGCCGCGGTACTCGTACAGCGCGTCGGCGTCACGGCCGTTGTATGGCGACGACATCAGAGTGATCACGCCGAACGCGCCGAGGCTGGTGATCACGTAGGTGACCAGGTACACGCCGATGGCTTCCACCGCCAGACCCTTGCTCGCCACCAGGGCAATCAGCAGGTAGCCGAAGTGCGCAATGGACGAGTAACCGAGCAGACGCTTGAGGTTGCTCTGGGTCAGGGCCAGCAGGTTACCGAACAGGATCGAGGCGACGGCGATCACACTCAGTACGTCGCTCAGCACGCCACTGCTCGCGGCAGGGGAGATCTGGAACAGACGCACCATCACCGCGAACACGGCAACCTTCGACGCCGTGGCGAGGAACGCGGCGACTGGCGCCGGAGCACCTTCGTAGACGTCCGGGGTCCACAGGTGGAACGGTACCAGCGACAGCTTGAACGCCAGACCGATCAGCATCATGCCCAGACCCAACTGCGCCAGCGAGCTCGGCAGGTTGGTGGTGGCCAGGGCCTGACCGATACCGTTGAAGCTCAGGGTGCCAGCGTCAGCGTAGAGCAGGGCCATACCGAACAACAGGAACGCGGAACCGGCCGCGGACAGCACCATGTACTTGATGCCGGCTTCCAGCGAACGCTTGTTGAAGAAGGCATAAGCCACCAGACCGTAGACCGGCACCGACAGCAGTTCCAGACCGATGAACAAACCGGCCAGGTGCTGCGCGCTGACCAGAACCAGACCACCGGCAGCGGCCATCAGGATCAGCAGGTACAGTTCTTCACGGTTGCCCGGGTAACCCGAACCGCCATCGCCGAGGTAGGCGTGGGCGAGGGTTACACAGGCGAGGGTGGCGACCAGGATCAGCGCCATGTACAGGCAGGCGAAGGTGTCGACTTGCAGCAGTGGCGTCACGGCCAGAGGCGCGACTTTCAGGGCTGGCAGGATCGACAGCAAGGCCAGGTTCAGACCGGCGACCGAGATCAGGAAGGTCTGCGAGTGGTTGCGGCGCCAGGCGATTGCCAGCATCACCACGATAATGGTGAGGCTGGTGATCAACAGTGGCGCAAGCGCAATAAAGTGTTGAATCGTGAATTCCATAGCGCTCTTACCGGGCCGAAGCGAGTTGAGTGAAGGCGGTGCCGAGCCACTGCTGCACGCCATGCATCGTGGCGGCGGAAGTGTCGAGGAACGGTTGCGGGTAAACGCCGAGGTAAATCAGCAGCACCGCAAGGCCCAGCACCATGATCAGTTCGCGACCGTCCATGCCGTGCAGGATCGAATCCGATTTCGACGGACCGAAGTAGGCACGGTGGATCATGATCAGCGAGTAGACCGAACCGAACACCAGACCGGAAGTGGCAATCGCGGTGATCCATGGCGCACTGGCGAACGTACCGATCAGGATCAGGAACTCTCCGACGAAGTTACCGGTACCCGGCAGACCCAGCGAGGCGGCGGCGAAGAACAGGCTGATCGCCGGCAGGTAAGCGATACGCGACCACAGACCGCCCATCTCACGCATGTCACGGGTGTGCAGACGCTCGTACAACTGACCGCTGAGGATAAACAGTGCCGCGGCCGACAGACCGTGCGCGAGCATCTGGATCACTGCACCTTGCAGCGCCAGTTGGCTGCCGGAGTAGATACCGATCAGTACGAAGCCCATGTGGGAAACGGACGAGAAGGCGATCAGACGCTTGATGTCGGTTTGCGCGAAAGCGAGGAACGCACCGTAGAAGATCCCGATCAGACCGAGGGTCATGGCGATCGGCGCGAACTCGGCCGAAGCATTCGGGAACAGCGGCAGGGCGAAACGCAGCAGACCGTAGGCAGCGGTTTTCAGCAGGATACCGGCGAGGTCGACGGAACCGGCAGTCGGCGCCTGGGCGTGGGCATCAGGCAGCCAGGAGTGGAACGGCACCACGGGCAGCTTGACCGCGAAGGCGATGAAGAAGCCGAGCATCAGGATGTACTCGGTGGTCATCGACATCTTGGTCTTCAACAGGTCGGCGTAGTTGAAGGTAATCACGCCAGTGTTGTTGAAGTTGACCAGCACCAGACCGAGGATCGCCACCAGCATGATCAGGCCGGAAGCCTGAGTGAAGATGAAGAACTTGGTCGCTGCGTAGATCCGGGTTTTCTTGCCGTCCGAAGAACTGTGACCCCAGAGCGCGATGAGGAAGTACATCGGCACCAGCATCATTTCCCAGAAGAAGAAGAACATGAACAGGTCGAGGGCGAGGAACACGCCGACCACGCCGCCCAGGATCCACATCAGGTTCAGGTGGAAGAAGCCAACGTGACGTTGAATCTCTTTCCACGAGCACAGTACCGAGAGGATACCCAGCAGGCCGGTCAGCAGGATCATCAACAGCGACAGGCCGTCGAGGGCCAGGTGCACGTTGATGCCGAAGCGCTGGATCCAGACGTGCTTGAACTCAAGCGCCCAGGTCGGATCGGCGCCAGGCGCCGGAGCAAATGAATAGTCACCGTGGGCCCACAGCCAGAGGCCGAGGGCGAGTTCCAGGGTCATGGTCAACAGCGCAATCCAGCGGGGGAGGGTAGCGCCGAAGCGCTCACCCATCCAGCACAGCAGGCCGCCGATGAAGGGGATCAGGATTAGCCAAGGCAGAATCATGACGGGCTCGTTTCCTTTCGCAAATTCGCAAGGTTCATATCAGACCGCTACCAGCACGATGGCGCCGATTACCAGCACGGCACCAGCAGCCATCGAGGCGGCATACCAACGCAGTTGACCGGTCTCGGTGCGGCTCAGGGCGGTGTGACCGCCTTTGGCCATACGCGGGATCAGACCGATGGTCTGGTCGAGCGGGTCTCTGCGCAGTACATGGCTGATCGCAAGGTACGGCTTGACGAACAGTTTGTCGTAGATCCAGTCGAAGCCCCAGGCAGCGAACCACCAGGCCGAAAGGAAACGGCCGATGCCGCTGTTGGCGATCGCCGTCACGAAGCGACGCTTGCCGAGGAACAGCAGGGCCGCCAGCAGGATACCGGCCAGGGCGATGGCGCCCGAAGCGATTTCCAGACTGTGCTTGGCTTCGCCACCGGCATGCCCAACGCTTTCCGGCAGTACGCCGTGCAGCGGTGGAACGATCATGGCGCCGATGAAGGTCGACAGCACGATCAGTACCGACAGTGGCAGCCAGTGAGCGATGCCGTGACCGGCGTGGGCTTCAGTCTTGGCTTCACCGTGGAACGTGATGAAGATCAGGCGGAAGGTGTACAGCGAAGTCATGAACGCACCGACCAGACCGGCGTACAACAGACCGTTATGGCCGCTGGCGAATGCTTCCCAGAGGATTTCGTCCTTGGAGTAGAAACCGGCGGTGACCAGTGGCAGGGCGGCCAGTGCAGCACCACCGACGATGAAGCTGGCGTAGGCCAGTGGCAGCTTTTTCCACAGACCGCCCATCTTGAAGATGTTCTGCTCGTGGTGGCAGGCAACGATCACCGAACCGGACGCAAGGAACAGCAGGGCCTTGAAGAAGGCGTGGGTCATCAGGTGGAAAATCGCGCCATCCCAGGCACCAACGCCCAGCGCCAGGAACATGTAGCCGATCTGGCTCATGGTCGAGTAGGCGAGGATACGTTTGATGTCGGTTTGTACCAGTGCGGCGAAACCTGCGAGAACCAGCGTCACACCACCGACGATGCCGACCAGGTGCAGGATTTCCGGCGCCAGGGTGAACAGACCGTGGGTACGGGCGATCAGGTAGACGCCAGCGGTCACCATGGTTGCAGCGTGGATCAGTGCCGACACCGGGGTCGGACCGGCCATTGCGTCCGCAAGCCAGGTTTGCAGTGGCAGTTGCGCCGATTTACCGACCGCACCACCCAGCAGCATCAAGGTCGCCAGGGTGATCCAGAAGTCGCCGACCTGGAATTTCTGCGGTGCCAGCACCAGCAGTTCCTGGATGTTCAACGTGCCCACTTGCTGGAACAGGATGAACAGGCCGATGGCCATGAACACGTCGCCGATCCGGGTCACGATGAAAGCCTTGAGTGCGGCATTACCGTTGTTGCGGTTGCTGTAGTAGAAACCGATCAACAGGTACGAGCACAGACCCACGCCTTCCCAGCCGAAGTACAGGAACAACAGGTTATCGCCGAGCACCAGGAACAGCATGCTGGCGATAAACAGGTTGGTGTACGAGAAGAAGCGCGAGTAACCCGCTTCGCCGCGCATGTACCAGGACGCGAACAGGTGGATCAGGAAACCTACGCCCACCACCACGCCGAGCATGGTGATCGACAGGCCGTCGACGTAGAGAGCGAAGTCAGGCTTGAAGCCTTCGACCGCCATCCACTTCCACAGCACCAGGGTGTAGTGACCGCCTTCGGGCGGCGCGACGTTGAATTGCCAGATGACGTAGGCGGCGACAATCGCCGACAAGCCAATGGAACCCACGCCGATCAGCGCCGAGAGGTTTTCCGACCAGCGTCCACGGGAGAACGACAGCAGCAGGAAACCGATCAGAGGGAATACAAAAGTCAGAAAGATTAGGTTCATCCGCGCATCTCACTGGCAGCGTCGATATCGAGCGTGTGGAAGCGGCGATACAGTTGCAGCAGGATCGCCAGGCCAATACTGGCCTCGGCGGCTGCCAGGCTGATCACCAGGATGAACATGATCTGTCCATCCGGTTGGCCCCAACGGGCGCCTGCAACGATGAAGGCCAGTGCAGAGGCGTTCATCATCACTTCCAGACTCATCAACACGAACAAAATGTTGCGGCGGACCATCAGGCCGACCAGACCAAGGCAGAACAGGATGCCGGCAACGGCCAATCCATGTTCGAGAGGGATAGCAGGCATGTCTTACTCCTTCGCCTCGTTACGGCCCAAATGGAACGCCGTGACGGCTGCGGCGAGCAGCAGCATCGAGGCGAGTTCGACCACCAGCAGATACGGACCGAACAGGCTGACGCCCACGGCTTTTGCATCGACGGTGGTGTGGCCGATAGCCTGGCCGCTCTGGTGAGCGAACAGCACATACAGCAGTTCGGCCAGCAGCAGGGCAGCGAGAATCACCGGCCCGGCCCAGATACCGGGCTTGAGCCAGGTGCGTTCCTGCTGAACCGAGGCGGGACCCAGGTTCAGCATCATCACCACGAACACGAACAGCACCATGATGGCGCCGGCGTAGGCGATCACTTCCAGCACGCCGGCGAACGGTGCGCCGAGTGCGAAGAAGGTCATGGCCACGGCGATCAACGAGATGATCAGGTAGAGCAGGGCGTGCACAGGGTTGGTGTTGGTGACCACACGAAGCGTGGACACCACCGCGATACCCGATGCGAAATAGAAAGCGAATTCCATCGTTCTTCCTTAAGGCAGCAAGCTCTTCACGTTGATCGGTTCGGCTTCGTTCTGCGCAGAGCCTTTCGGCTTGCCAGCGATTGCCATACCTGCAACACGATAGAAGTTGTAATCAGGGTTTTTGCCGGGGCCGGAGATCAGCAGATCTTCTTTCTCGTACACCAGGTCCTGACGTTTGAACTCGGCCATCTCGAAATCCGGGGTCAACTGGATTGCGGTGGTCGGACAGGCTTCCTCGCAGAGACCGCAGAAAATGCAGCGCGAGAAGTTGATACGGAAGAAGTCCGGGTACCAGCGACCGTCTTCGGTTTCAGCTTTCTGCAGCGAGATGCAACCTACCGGGCAAGCCACGGCGCACAGGTTGCAGGCTACGCAACGCTCTTCGCCATCGGGGTCACGGGTCAGGACGATGCGACCACGGTAGCGTGGCGGCAGGTAGACCGGCTCTTCCGGGTATTGCAGGGTGTCGCGCTTGCGGAAGCCATGGCCGAAGACCATGACCAGGCTGCGCAACTGGGTACCGGTACCCTTAACGATGTCGCCAATATATTTGAACATGGGTCAAATCCTCACTGAACCGCAACCGCAGGTGTGTTCCACAACACAACCGCAGCGGTTATCAGCAAATTGATCAGGGTCAGTGGCAGGCAGAATTTCCAGCTGAAATCCATCACCTGGTCATAACGCGGACGCGGGATGGAAGCGCGCAGCAGGATGAACAGCATGATGAAGAACGCGGTCTTCAGTGCGAACCAGACGAAGGACAGTTGCGGCAGGATGCCGAACGGACCGTGCCAGCCACCGAAGAACAGGGTGACCAGCAGCGCCGAGATCAGGATGATGCCGATGTATTCACCGACGAAGAACATGCCCCATTTCATACCGGCGTATTCAATGTGGTAACCGTCGGCCAGTTCCTGTTCCGCTTCCGGCTGGTCGAACGGGTGACGGTGAGTCACGGCCACGCCAGCGATGAAGAAGGTACAGAAGCCGAAGAACTGCGGAATGATGAACCACAGGTTCTGCGCCTGGTACTCGACGATGTCGCGCATGTTGAACGAGCCGACCTGCACCACGATGCCCATCAGGGACAGGCCCATGAACACTTCGTAGGACACGGTCTGCGCCGAGGCACGCAAGCTGCCGAGCAGGGCGAACTTGTTGTTGCTCGACCAGCCGGCGAACAGCACCGCGTAGACCGACAGACCGGCCATGGCGAAGAAGAACAGCAGGCCGATGTTCAGATCCGCCACGCCCCAGGTCGGGGTGATCGGGATGATCGCGAACGCGATCAGCAGGGCGGACATGGCCACCACCGGTGCCAGGGTGAAGATCACCTTGTCGGCAAACGGCGGGGTCCAGTCTTCCTTGAAGAACATCTTCAGCATGTCGGCGGCGATCTGGAACATACCAAACGGGCCAACGCGGTTCGGACCGTAACGGTCCTGCCACCAGCCCAGCAGGCGACGTTCGACAAAGCTGAGCAACGCGCCCGCGACCACAACGGCCAGCAGAATCACGATGGCTTTGATGACCGTCAGGATCACATCGATCACTTCAGGGGTGAACCAGGTCATTGCGCTGCCTCCTGCAGACCGTCGACGGACAGGCCGGCGAATGCCGGTGGAATGCCGGCGATGCCCGCAGGCAAGGCCACCAGACCAGCGCCCAGTTCTTCATTGATGCGCAGCGGCAGACGCAAGGTCTGGCCGGCCACGTTCAGGCTCAGCAGAGCACCGTCGTTGACGCCCAGGCGATCCGCTTCGGATTTGGCCAGCGCCACGTACGGAGCCGGGATGCGTTCCTGTACCGGCGCGGCTTTCGACGAGTTTTCGTCGCTGCCGAACAGGTGGTAGAACGGCACGGCCTGCCAGGTGCCCGGCGCCGGGTTGAATGCGCGCGGAGCAGCGGCGAACCAGTTCAGCGAATCGCCGGTGCTTTCGATCAGGCGTGTGCCCGGGTCGCCAGCACGCAGGTGACCACCGACTTCGTCCTGGAACTTGTTCCAGGCTTGCGGCGAGTTCCAGCCCGGCGACCAGGCAAACGGCACCTGCTGACGCGGTTCGGCAGAGCCCGAGTAACCTTCCATGGAGAAGGCAAACGCGGTGTCTTTGTCTTGCGGGGTGCGCGGTTCGTGAACGCTGATGTCGGCGCGCATCGCGGTGCGACCAGAATAACGCAGCGGCTCACGCGCCAGTTTCAGACCCTTGATGCGGAACGCGGCAGACGGTGCGGCGTCGACGATACGCGCCAGTTGCTCGGTGCTCGACGCCACGGCAGCGGTGACGTGGTCGAGTTGCGTCCAGTCGATTGGCTGGTTCAGCAGGGTCGAGCGCAGGGCGTGCAGCCAGCGCCAGCCTTCGTGAACCAGAATGCTCGCATCCATGTATTGCGGATCGAAAACCTGGAAGAAGCGTTGGGCGCGACCTTCCTGGCTGACCAACGTACCGTCGCCTTCAGCGAAGCTCGCCGCTGGCAGCACCAGTTGCGCGCGGTCGGTGGTGGCGGTCTTCTGGTGGTCGGCAACGATCACTACTTTCGCAGCGTTCAGCGCGGCATCGACCTTGGCTTTCGAGGTGCGGGTGTACAGATCGTTTTCCAGCACGACGATGGCGTCGGCCTGGCCATCGATCACGGCTTGCAGCGCCGCGTCGACCGATTCGCCACCGAGCATGGCCAGGCCAAGGCTGTTGGCTTCCGGCACGATCAGGCTGATCGAACCGTTCTTCTCGCGCAGCTTCAGGGCTTTGGCGATGTTCGCCGCCGCTTCGATCAAGGCTTTGGAACCCAGCGAAGTACCGGCGATGATCAGCGGACGTTTGGCCGCGAGCAGGGCGTCGGCGATGCGCTTGGCCAGTTCCTGGGCTTCCGCGTCCAGACCTTCAACGGCCGGGGCGCTGGCGTCAAGAGCGTGGGCCACGGCGAAACCGATGCGCGCCAGATCATCCGGAGCTGCGTGTACGCATTCTTCAGCGATGTCGTCGAGCTTGGTTTCGGCCAGGCTGGCGATGAACAGCGGGTTCAGTTCGTGCTGACCGATGTTCTTCACCGCAGCGTCGAGCCACGGCTGCACGCGCATGGCTTCGGCCATGTCTTCAGCTTTGCCTTTGACCGACTGACGCAGGGACAGCGCCATACGGGCGGCGGTCTGGGTCAGGTCTTCACCGAGGACGAACACGGCGTCGTGGTCTTCGATGTCGCGCATGTTCGGCACGGGCAGCGGGCTGTCTTTGAGCACTTGCAGGACCAGACGGATGCGCTCCAGTTCGGAGGCTTCGATACCGGAGTAGAAGTGCTCGGCGCCGACCAGTTCACGCAACGCGTAGTTGCTTTCGAGGCTGGCACGCGGCGAACCGATACCAACGATGTTGCGCCCGCGCAGCAGATCGGCCGCCTTGTCCAGCGCAGCATCCAGCCCAAGCTTGGTGCCGTCGGCCAGCATTGGCTGACGTGGACGGTCGGTGCGGTTGACGTAGCCATAACCGAAACGGCCACGGTCGCACAGGAAGTACTGGTTCACCGAACCGTTGAAACGGTTTTCGATGCGACGCAGTTCGCCATAACGCTCGCCCGGGGAGATGTTGCAACCGCTGGAGCAGCCATGGCAGATGCTCGGCGAGAACTGCATGTCCCATTTACGGTTGTAGCGCTCGGAGTGAGTCTTGTCGGTGAACACACCGGTCGGGCAGACCTCGGTGAGGTTGCCGGAGAACTCGCTTTCGAGGGTGCCGTCTTCAACGCGACCGAAGTACACGTTGTCGTGGGCGCCGAATACACCGAGGTCGGTGCCGCCGGCGTAGTCCTTGTAGAAACGCACGCAGCGGTAGCAGGCGATGCAGCGGTTCATTTCGTGGGAAATGAACGGGCCCAGTTGCTGGTTCTGGTGGGTGCGTTTGGTGAAGCGATAACGGCGCTCGTTGTGGCCGGTCATCACCGTCATGTCTTGCAGGTGGCAGTGACCGCCTTCTTCGCACACAGGGCAGTCGTGCGGGTGGTTGGTCATCAGCCATTCGACAACACTGGCGCGGAACGCCTTGGATTCTTCATCGTCGATGGAGATCCAGGTGTTGTCGGTGGCAGGGGTCATGCAGGACATGACGATGCGACCACGGGTGTCGTTCTCGTCGGTGTACTGCTTGACCGCGCACTGGCGGCAGGCCCCGACGCTACCAAGTGCGGGGTGCCAGCAGAAATAAGGGATGTCGAGGCCCAGCGACAGACATGCCTGTAACAGGTTGTCTGCCCCGTCGACTTCGAGCGCTTTGCCGTCTACGTGGATAGTGGCCATGGTTCAAAGGTCTTCGTTGGCCCGGTGTCAGCGGGCGTGGCTAATGGAATCTTGTTATCCGTCCGAATCCAGTCAGCCCCGAAAGGCGTCATCGGACGAAAGGCGAAGGGCACGGACCCTTCGCCTTTTAAGCGTTTACGCGCCGACTACGATCGGCCTTGCCAGAGGCGGGACGGCGGCGCTTGCAGGCGCGATACCGGCTTCGAACTCTGGACGGAAGTATTTGATGGCACTGCCCAACGGCTCCACGGCACCCGGTGCGTGAGCACAGAAGGTCTTGCCTGGGCCGAGGAAGCCGACCAGACCCAGCAGGGTCTCGATGTCGCCTGGCTGACCGCGGCCTTCTTCGATGGCCATCAAGAGCTTGACGCTCCATGGCAGACCATCACGGCACGGGGTGCAGAAGCCGCACGACTCGCGGGCGAAGAACTGCTCCATGTTGCGCAGCAAGGAGACCATGTTGACGCTGTCGTCCACCGCCATCGCCAGGCCGGTACCCATCCGGGTGCCCACTTTGGCGATGCCGCCGGCGTACATCTGTGCGTCGAGGTGTTCCGGCAACAGGAAACCGGTACCGGCGCCACCTGGCTGCCAGGCCTTGAGCTTGTAACCGTCGCGCATGCCGCCGGCGTAGTCTTCGAACAGCTCGCGAGCGGTGACGCCGAATGGCAGTTCCCACAGGCCAGGGTTCTTGACCTTGCCGGAGAAGCCCATGAGCTTGGTGCCCATGTCTTCGCTGCCTTCGCGGGCCAACGATTTGTACCAGTCAACGCCGTCGGCAATGATCGCCGGCACGTTGCACAGGGTTTCCACGTTGTTCACGCAGGTCGGCTTGCCCCACACGCCAACGGCGGCAGGGAAGGGCGGCTTGGAGCGCGGGTTGGCGCGGCGGCCTTCGAGGGAGTTGATCAGTGCGGTTTCTTCACCGCAGATGTAACGCCCGGCGCCGGTGTGGACGAACAGTTCGAAGTCGAAACCGCTGCCCAGAATGTTTTTACCCAGCAGGCCCGCAGCCTTGGCTTCTTCCACGGCACGATTCAAGTGCTTGGCGGCGGTGGTGTACTCGCCACGCAGGAAGATGTAGCCACGGTAGGTTTTCAGTGCGCGGGCACTGATCAGCATGCCTTCGATCAGCAGATGGGGCAGTTGCTCCATCAGCATGCGGTCTTTCCAGGTGTTCGGTTCCATCTCGTCCGCGTTGCACAGCAAGTAGCGGATGTTGATGGATTCGTCCTTGGGCATCAGGCCCCACTTCACGCCAGTGGGGAAGCCCGCACCGCCGCGGCCTTTGAGGCCGGCGTCTTTCACGGTCTGGACGATGTCGTCCTGAGCCATGTCGGCAAAGGCTTTGCGCGCAGCGGCGTAACCGTTCTTGGCCTGGTATTCGTCGAGCCACACGGCTTCGCCGTCATCACGCAGACGCCAGGTCAGCGGGTGAGTCTCGGCCGAACGCTTGATGCGGTTGGCAGGACCGAAAGATGTCAGGGTCATACGTAGCCCTCGAGCAGTTTGGCCACGCCGGCAGGCTGCACGTCGCCAAAGGTGTCGTCGTCGATCATCAGCGCCGGTGCCTTGTCGCAGTTGCCGAGGCAGCAGACAGGCAGCAGGGTGAAACGACCGTCGGCGGTGGTCTGACCCAGGCCGATGCCCAGATTGTTCTGGATTTCGCTGACCACCGACTCGTGGCCGCCGATGTAGCAGACCATGCTGTCGCAGACGCGAATGATGTGGCGGCCGACCGGCTGACGGAAGATCTGGCTGTAGAACGTCGCCACGCCTTCAACGTCGCTGGCCGGGATGCCGAGGATCTCGCCGATCGCGTACAGGGCGCCATCCGGCACCCAGCCGCGTTCTTTCTGAACGATCTTCAGGGCTTCGATCGACGCCGCGCGCGGGTCTTCGTAGTGATGCAGCTCGTGCTCGATGGCCGAGCGCTCGGTTTCACTCAAGGTGAAACGGTCTGTCTGGATAAGCGTGCTGTTCATGCTTAGCGGTCCACGTCGGCCATAACGAAGTCGATACTACCCAGGTACGCAATCAAGTCCGCGACCATGCTGCCTTTGATCACCGAAGGGATCTGTTGCAGGTGCGGGAAGCTCGGAGTGCGGATCCGGGTACGGTAGCTCATGGTGCCGCCGTCGCTCGTCAGGTAATAACTGTTGATGCCCTTGGTCGCTTCGATCATCTGGAAGGATTCGTTGGCCGGCATGACCGGACCCCACGAAACTTGCAGGAAGTGCGTGATCAGGGTTTCGATGTGCTGCAGCGTGCGTTCTTTCGGCGGCGGCGTGGTCAGCGGGTGATCCGCCTTGTACGGGCCTTCCGGCATGTTGCGCATGCACTGGTCGATGATCTTGATGCTCTGGCGCATCTCTTCGACGCGGACCATGCAGCGATCGTAGGCATCGCCATTGGCGGCCAGCGGTACTTCGAACTCGAAGTTCTCGTAGCCGGAGTATGGGCGCGCTTTACGCAGGTCGAAGTCGCAACCGGTCGAACGCAGGCCGGCACCGGTGACGCCCCATTCCAGGGCTTCTTTGGTGTTGTACTGCGCGACGCCGATGGTCCGGCCTTTGAGGATGCTGTTCTGCAGGGCCGCCTTGGTGTATTCGTCGAGGCGTTTTGGCAGCCATTCAACGAAGTCTTTCACCAGTTTGTCCCAGCCGCGCGGCAGGTCGTGGGCGACGCCACCGATGCGGTACCAGGCCGGGTGCAGACGGAAACCGGTAATGGCTTCGATCACCGTGTACGCCTTCTGGCGGTCGGTGAAGGTGAAGAACACCGGGGTCATGGCGCCGACGTCCTGGATGTAGGTACCCAGGAACAGCAGGTGGCTGGTGATCCGGAAGAACTCGGCCATCATGATGCGGATGACGTCGACCTTCTCGGGCACCTTGATGCCGGCCAGTTTCTCGACCGAGAGCACGTACGGCAGGTTGTTCATCACACCGCCGAGGTAGTCGATACGGTCGGTGTACGGGATGAAGCTGTGCCAGGACTGACGCTCGGCCATCTTCTCGGCACCACGGTGGTGGTAACCGATGTCCGGTACGCAGTCGACGATCTCTTCGCCATCGAGTTGCAGAATGATGCGGAACGCACCGTGCGCCGAAGGGTGGTTCGGGCCCAGGTTGAGGAACATGTAGTCCTCGTTGGCCCCGGAACGCTTCATGCCCCAGTCTTCAGGACGGAAGCGCGCGGCTTCTTCCTCAAGCTGCTGCTTGGCGAGGTTGAGGCTGAACGGATCGAATTCGGTGGCGCGCGCCGGGAAGTCCTTGCGCAGCGGGTGACCTTCCCAGGTCGGCGGCATCATGATGCGCGACAGGTGCGGGTGGCCTTTGAAGTCGATGCCGAACATGTCCCAGACTTCACGTTCGTACCAGTTGGCGTTCGGCCAGATGCTGGTGACGGTCGGCAAGCTCAGGTCGCTTTCGGACAAGGCGACTTTGATCATCACGTCACTATTACGCTCAAGCGACATGAGGTGATAGAACACGGTGAAGTCGGCGCCCGATGGCAGCCCTTGACGCTTGGTGCGCAGACGCTCGTCCACGCCGTGCAGGTCATAGAGCATGACGTACGGCTTGGGCAGGTTGCGCAGGAAGGTCAGGACTTCGACAAGTCTGGCGCGCGCCACCCACAGCACCGGCATGCCGGTGCGGGTCGACTGAGCGGTGAACGCTTCGGCGCCAAAACGGTTGTTCAATTCGACGACCACATCCTGGTCGTCTGCCTTATAAGGCGGGATGTACAGAGCGCTGCCTGTAGTCATGGTTATTTTTTCGCTTTCGGTCAACGTAAAGAATGAAGCCAGCTTCTCGTTTCTTTGAAACAGACTGGATCAGACTTCGTCAGGGCTGCGCAGGTTGGTGACTGCGATTCGCTGTTCGCGGCGCTGTTCCTTTTGCGAAGGCATGTCGGCGCGATAAACGCCTTGGTCGCCAACGACCCAGGAAAGCGGACGACGCTCCTGTCCAATCGATTCCTGCAACAGCATCAAGCCTTGAAGGAATGCTTCTGGACGAGGCGGGCAGCCAGGTACGTAGACGTCCACGGGCAGGAACTTGTCCACCCCTTGAACCACGGAGTAGATGTCGTACATGCCACCGGAGTTGGCGCACGAACCCATGGAGATAACCCACTTCGGCTCGAGCATCTGCTCGTAGAGACGCTGAATGATCGGCGCCATCTTGATGAAGCAGGTACCGGCGATAACCATGAAGTCGGCCTGACGCGGTGATGCCCGGATCACTTCGGCGCCAAAGCGCGCGATGTCGTGGGGCGCCGTGAAGGCGGTGGTCATTTCCACGTAGCAGCACGAAAGGCCGAAGTTGTACGGCCACAGGGAGTTTTTACGCCCCCAGTTGACCGCGCCACTCAGCACGTCTTCGAGCTTGCCCATGAAAATGTTTTTGTGAACTTGATCCTCTAACGGATCGGAAACGGTTTCCCGTTCGCCAATCGGATACTGCTCGTTAGGAGCATCGGGGTCGATTCTGGTGAGATTGTATTGCATTGCCAAAGCCTCATTGTTTCAGCTTCGCCTGCCGCTTGCGACGAGCTTCCGGAGCCCAGTCAAGGGCGCCCACTCGGAACAGGTAGACAAGACCTGCCAACAGAATTGCTATGAAAACGAGAGCTTCGACGAATCCGGTCCAGCCGCTTTCGCGGACGGACACAGACCATGCAAAGAGAAAGAGGGCTTCGATATCGAAGATCACGAACAGCATCGCGACCAGATAGAATTTGGCTGAGAGCCGCAAGCGGGCGCCACCGGTAGGTAGCATGCCGGACTCGAACGGTTCGTTTTTGCTGCGGCCCCAGGCTTTTGACCCGAGGAGGCTGGAGACGCCGAGCATGAAGGCACACAGGCCGACTACACCCAGAAGGAAAATGGCAAAGCCCCAGTTGTGGGCCATGAGTCCTGTCGCTTCGGGCATGCTGGTAATCCTTAACAGAGAGCAAAGGTCTCTGAGCTTGATAAAGAAATAAGGCAGTGACGATATGTCGCAGCAATCAATCGCGCTGATTTTATGGCTAAACACCCGGCAAGTAAAATTCCTATAGCGAAATTATTTATTGGAATAAGGACATAGCGCACCTCCAATGCCCTGTAGCCCATGCAGTGCGGGCATTAGCCGGGTTTCCGCGAATTATGTTTTGTAGGAAATGTAACGAACATAGTTGCTGCTAAATGATAATTGATATCGTTTGGAGTGGTTTTGTAACTGTTTAGCGGTGCAGTAAACAGAAAGTTGTCTTATATGCCTGTTACTGCAAGTAGCGGTGGCGCCAGTTTTAGCTGATTTTTCTGCCATCTGTACCGCTCTGGATCAATGTTTTTGTCCGAGCGACGTCGATCCCTGTAGGAGTGAGCCTGCTCGCGATAGCGGTTTGTCAGCTAGCGCATGCATTGACTGACCCACCGCTATCGCGAGCAGGCTCACTCCTACAGGGGGTTGTGGTCTTTGGGAAATCGGCGGGCAAAAAAACGCCCCGAACCAGTCGGGGCGTCAGTCTTGCGGCTTTGCGGTTAGCTTTCCATCCGATCCGCAAAGGCCGTTTGCTCAGCGAAGCCGAATCAGTGGAACTGTTCTTCTTCGGTCGAACCGGTCAGCGCGGTCACCGAGGACGAGCCACCCTGAATCACGGTGGTCATGTCGTCGAAGTAGCCGGTGCCCACTTCCTGCTGGTGAGCCACGAAGGTGTAACCCTTGGCGGCGTCAGCGAATTCCTGCTCCTGCAGCTTCACGTAGGCAGTCATGTCGTTGCGGGCGTAGTCGTGCGCCAGGTTGAACATGCTGTGCCACATGTTGTGAATGCCGGCCAGGGTGATGAACTGGTGCTTGTAACCCATGGCGGACAGTTCGCGCTGGAACTTGGCGATGGTCGCGTCGTCCAGGTTTTTCTTCCAGTTGAAGGAAGGCGAGCAGTTGTACGACAGCAGTTGGTCCGGGTATTCCTTCTTGATCGCTTCAGCGAAGCGACGGGCTTCTTCCAGATCCGGTTTGGCGGTTTCGCACCAGATCAGGTCGGCGTAAGGCGCGTAAGCCAGGCCACGGGCGATCGCCTGGTCCAGACCGGCACGTACCTTGTAGAAACCTTCCTGAGTACGCTCGCCAGTCACGAACGGCTGATCGTACGGGTCGCAATCGGAAGTCAGCAGGTCAGCCGCGTTGGCGTCGGTGCGGGCCAGGATGATGGTCGGCGTACCGGCAACGTCAGCCGCCAGACGTGCAGCGGTCAGCTTTTGTACCGCTTCCTGAGTCGGAACCAGTACCTTGCCGCCCATGTGGCCGCATTTCTTCACGGAAGCCAGTTGGTCTTCGAAGTGAACGCCGGCGGCGCCTGCTTCGATCATGCTTTTCATCAGCTCGTAGGCGTTCAGCACGCCGCCGAAACCGGCTTCAGCGTCAGCCACGATTGGTGCGAAGTAGTCGATGTAGCCTTCGTCGCCCGGGTTCTTGCCGGCTTTCCACTGGATCTGGTCGGCACGACGGAACGAGTTGTTGATGCGCTTGACCACGGTTGGCACCGAGTCCACCGGGTACAGCGACTGGTCCGGGTACATCGATTCTGCGGAGTTGTTGTCCGCAGCCACCTGCCAGCCCGACAGGTAGATCGCCTGGATACCGGCCTTGACCTGCTGAACAGCCTGGCCGCCGGTCAGGGCGCCCATGCAGTTGACGAAATCTTTCTCTGGGCGGAAGGACGGCTTGGCACCCTGGGTCACCAGGTTCCACAGCTTCTCGGCGCCCATTTTCGCGAAAGTGTGCTCAGGTTGAACCGAGCCACGCAGACGGACGACGTCAGCAGCGGAGTAAGTGCGAGTCACGCCTTTCCAGCGCGGGTTTTCAGCCCAGTCTTTTTCAAGGGCTGCAATTTGCTGTTCGCGTGTCAGTGCCATGGAGATAAACCTCGTCGCGTCTTTATGAAAAGTTGTTCTGCGGTGGAAAATTCCTGCGCTCGCTGACCAGAAGCTTAGGTGGTCAAGTCGGATTCGGCGGGGGAGGCGACGTGATGAACGATGGGCTCGAGGGGAAGTGAGCAGGTAAAGGCGGACTGCGGGCGCATTCAGGCGTCGTGGGCCTTGGTACGAACATCAGTGTGGTGCCGGGTTACCTAATAACGCTTCCGTCCCTCGGGACAACTTCGTTCCAGTCGACAACCTCGTCAAACACACCTTGTGGGCGGTACAGACACGAAGCGGTTCGCGGGGTAGGTGCGAACATCGCTTCGAAGGCCCTTGCCAGGGCCTCTGATTAGCGGGAGCGAGGCCATCATGCCTCCGCTTTTTTGGCCCGTCAAACGTTTTGTAGTGCTTTTTTTCAAGCACTACATCTTTCGTCTAATACGACTAATCAGTCAGTTTTCGGTGCTTTAGTCCAGGGAATCGACTTTGACCCGCAGCGTCATGTCATCCCGGCCTTGAGTCGAGTAGCTGCGGGTCGCGCCCTGTTTGTCGGCCTGGGTTTCGCGGTTCACCCCGGCCAGGGTGATCCATTCGCCCAAGCGTCCGCTGACGGTTGTGTCGGTACTTTGCACGTTCACTACATCGGGACGTTCCTGGCTCATTCGGTCACGATTGGTGCTGATCGCCAGATGAACGATGTCGCCGGTGACACTGGCTGTCACGTAGAAACCCTGGGTGACGTTGCGATATTGCGTCTGGCTGCTGTAATCGCCGTAGGAATTGCTCTGGCTGCTGGTGATCGGCACGCTTTGGCCGACCTGGATCAATGCTGGCGCGCCCTCGCTGGCCTGAATCTGCTGGATGCCGCCATCACGGCTGGCGGTGCTGTAGTTGATGATCCGGGTTTGTTGATCGCCAGTGTTCTGTTGGTTGTTTTCGTTGGTATCGACGGTGATCAGCAGGCGTTTGGGCGCAGTGTCGAGCTGGGTGATCAGCGCTTTGACTTCCTGGATCTTGTCAGGCTCAGCCTTGATGATCAGTTGGTTGCCGTAGGCGCTGACCTGGCCGTCCTTGCCGATGAAGTCCTGCGCCATCGGCAGCATGTCGGCGCTGGTGCGGTACTTGAGAGGCACGATTTCTGTGGCTGCCATCACCGACAGGCTGCAGCCGAGCAGCAGGGTGGTGAGCAGGGTGCGTAGGGACATGTCCGTTATCTCCGCTTTCGAAAGGCTTGATATTGCCAGTTTGTCGGCCCGGGGTGGGGCAAGTTGAATCGTAGACAGCAAAACGCCCCGGCATCGGTTGATGTCGGGGCGTTTTGTGGTGTTTTTGCTGGCCTCTTCGCGAGCAAGCTCGCTCCCACATTGAATCTCTGTCTGACACACAATCTGTGTCTAATGCAGATCAACTGTGGGAGCGAGCTTGCTCGCGAAAGCCGCGCCGCGGTCTCAGGCCGAATGGCGAACCATATCGACGTGCGGAATCCCCGCTTCAAGGAATTCCTCGCTGACCAGGCTGAAGCCCAGGCGCTCATAGAACGCCGTGGCTTGTACCTGGGCGCTGAGCATCTGCTGCTGCAGGCCACGGGCTTCGGCTTCAGCGATGACCGCTTGCATCAGCGCATCGCCTACCTTCATGCCGCGCCAGTCCTTCAGCACCGAAACCCGGCCAATGTGCCCGTCGGGCAGCAGGCGGGCGGTGCCGATCGGAAAGTCGCCTTCGAACGCCAGAAAATGCACGGCGGTCGCGTCATCGGCGTCCCATTCAAGCTCGGGTGGCACCGATTGTTCGGCGATGAACACCGTTTCACGAATGCGCCGGATCTCGGCGTTGTCCTTTTGCCAGTCTGCGACACGTACGCGAATCTTATTCATCGGCAAATCCCAGGCTGCCTTGTTTGACCAGCTCGCACAGCAGGCCGCGGCCGTCTTCGTCGTTCAGCCACTCGCCGAGGTTGTCGACATGCAGCGCATCGGCGGCGCAGATCATCTTCAGCAGCTCGCGCAGCTTGCCCGGCAGGTAACGGCTCTGGCCGCTGGCGAACAGCAGCAGGTCGTCATCGACTTCCGACCAGGCCAGGCGCGCACTCGGGTTGCGGATCAGCACCGCGCCGTCCTGCAGGGCATTGAGGAAGTCATCTTCTTCAACGTCTTCCGGGCCAACCACCAGTTCCGGGTAGCGCGGCTCGGTCATGTACTGGCCGAACCAGGTCAGCAGCAGGCGCTCGTCGCTCATGTGCTCGGCGAGCAGGCTTTTCAGGCGGCCGAGTGCGTCGTGCTGGATCTGATGCGGATCATCGCTGACCGGCTTCGCATCGGCGTCGGTGTAGCGTTCTTCGTCGGTCAGGAACTGGCTGAGGAAGTCGGTGAAGTGGGTCAGCACTTCAGAGGCGCTTGGCGCACGGAAACCAACTGAGTAGGTCATGCAGTTGTCCACGGCGACACCGCAGTGAGCCAGACGCGGCGGCAGGTAGAGCATGTCGCCCGGTTCCAGCACCCACTCTTCGGTCTCGTGGAATTCGGCGAGGATGCGCAGATCCGCGTGTTGCAGCAGCGGGCTCTCGGAGTCGCACATCTGGCCGATCTTCCAGTTGCGCTGGCCGTGGCCTTGCAGCAGGAACACGTCGTAATTGTCGAAGTGCGGGCCGACGCTGCCACCTGGGGCGGCGAAGCTGATCATCACGTCATCGACGCGCCAGCTCGGCAGGAAGCGGAAGTTTTCCAGCAGCTCGCTGACTTCCGGGACGAATTGATCAACGGCCTGAACCAGCAGGGTCCACTCTTTTTCCGGCAGTTTGCTGAATTCGTCTTCGGCGAACGGGCCGCGACGCAGCTCCCACGGACGCTCGCCGTGCTCGATCACCAGGCGCGACTCGACCTCTTCTTCCAGGGCCAGGCCGGCCAGTTCATCGGCGTCGATCGGGCTTTCGAAGTCAGGAATGGCCTGACGGATCAGCAGCGGCTTTTTCTGCCAGTAATCGCGCATGAATTCGCGCGCCGTGAGACCGCCCAGAAGTTGAAGAGGAGTATCAGGATTCATGTGTAACCTATTGAAAAAAAGCATTTTTCAGACGGGAATAAAAACGCCCGGCGCGGCCGGGCGTCTCAAACGGGTCAAGCGGTGAATCAGATGCGTTTGGCTTGCGCTACAGCGTTGCCGATGTAGTTGGCTGGAGTCAGCTGTTTCAGCTCGGCTTTCGCTTCGGCTGGCATGTCCAGGCCGTCGATGAAAGTCTGCAGCGCTTCCGGGCTGATGCCCTTGCCGCGGGTCAGTTCTTTCAGCTTTTCGTACGGGTTTTCGATGTTGTAGCGACGCATTACAGTCTGGATCGGCTCGGCCAGCACTTCCCAGCAGGCGTCGAGGTCAGCGGCGATCTTCTGCTCGTTGAGCTCCAGTTTGCTGATGCCTTTGAGGCTGGCTTCGTAGGCGATCACGCTGTGAGCGAAGCCCACACCGAGGTTGCGCAGTACGGTGGAGTCGGTCAGGTCACGCTGCCAGCGGGAGATCGGCAGTTTGCTCGCCAGGTGCTGGAACAGTGCGTTGGCGATGCCCAGGTTGCCTTCGGAGTTTTCGAAGTCGATCGGGTTGACCTTGTGCGGCATGGTCGACGAACCGATTTCGCCGGCGATGGTGCGCTGCTTGAAGTAACCCAGGGAGATGTAGCCCCAGATGTCACGGTCGAAGTCGATCAGGATGGTGTTGAAGCGCGCAATCGCGTCGAACAGCTCGGCGATGTAGTCGTGCGGTTCGATCTGCGTGGTGTACGGGTTGAAGCCCAGGCCCAGCTCGTCTTCGATGAAGGCGCGGGCGTTGGCTTCCCAGTCGATCTGCGGGTAGGCCGACAGGTGCGCGTTGTAGTTGCCCACGGCGCCGTTGATCTTGCCCAGCAGCGGCACGGCAGCGACTTGAGCGATCTGGCGCTCGAGACGGTAAACCACGTTCGCCAGCTCTTTGCCCAGAGTAGTCGGCGAGGCCGGCTGACCGTGGGTGCGCGACAGCATCGGCACGTCGGCGAAGCGGATCGCCAGTTCGCGGATGGCGTTGGCGGTCTGACGCATCAGCGGCAGCATCACGTCGTCACGGCCTTCGCGCAGCATCAGGGCGTGGGACAGGTTGTTGATGTCTTCGCTGGTGCAGGCAAAGTGGATGAACTCGCTGACCTTGGCCAGCTCCGGCAGCTTGGCCGCCTGCTCCTTGAGCAGGTATTCGATCGCCTTGACGTCGTGGTTGGTGGTGCGCTCGATCTCTTTGACGCGCTCGGCGTGCTCCAGCGAGAAGTTTTCAGCCAGTTCATTGAGAACGGCGTTGGCCTCGGCGGAGAAGGCTGGCACTTCCGGGATACCGGCGTGGGCGGCCAGGCGCTGGAGCCAGCGCACTTCAACCAGGACGCGGGCACGGATCAGGCCGTACTCGCTGAAAATCGGGCGCAGGGCCTGGGTTTTGCCGGCGTAGCGGCCGTCAACAGGGGAAACCGCAGTGAGCGAAGAGAGCTGCATGGGGTGTTCTCGGACAGTCGGGCAACGAAATGGGGCGCGTATCATACATGAAAAAATCCGCCGGTCCGTTGCCAACTGACCGGCGTATTACGCGCTACAGACTACAAAACTTTTATTGCGCGACGATTTACTCGTTGCGCATCAACGGATACAGCTCTTTGAGCAGCTTGCGCCGGCTGATCACCAACTGCCAGCGGTGCCCGCCGAGCTGTCGCCACAGGCGTGCCGAACGGATGCCGGCCAGCAGCAGGGCGCGGATCTTCGAGGCGTTGCTCGGTTGCTGCAGGTTGCGCATGTCGCCATGTACCTGAATCCGCTGGCGCAGGGTGCTCAGGGTGTCCTGATACAGCGCACCGCAGGCGGCGATCACGTTTTCGTGGGCCGGGCCGAAGTGTTCGACTTGCGACTGGATCTGCGGCAGGCGCTTGCCAATGGTGTCGAGCATGTCGTCACGTTTGGCCAGTTGGCGTTCCAGGCCGAGCATCGACAGGGCATAGCGCAGCGGCTCGCGTTGCAGGGTGCTCGGGTCGCGCTCGAGAGCGCCGATCAATGCGCGATAACCCTCGCGCAGATTGAGGTCGTCGCCACCGTACACATCCAGTGTGTCCTTCGGGTCGCGCACCAGCAGGCTGCCGAGCATGCAGCTCAGGCCGGCCTCACTGGTCTGCCCGGTCTTGGCAATGCGGTCGACCAGCACGGCGGCGAGAAACACGCCGCCCAGCGCCGTCAGTTGCTCCTGAGTCGGGCTCATGCCTGGCCGCTCCACGGCTCGGCGACTTCGATCACGCCGCCACCGAGGCAGATTTCACCGTCGTAGAACACCACGGACTGGCCCGGGGTCACCGCGCGCTGCGGTTCGTCGAACACGGCGCGGTAGCCGCTGGCGGTTTTTTCCAGGGTGCAGGCCTGATCGCTCTGGCGATAACGCACTTTGGCGGTGAGGCGCAGCGGCTGGCTCAGGTCGATCGGGTTGACCCAATAGATTTCCGAAGCGAGCAGGGCGCTGGAGAACAGCCACGGATGGTTGTTGCCCTGGCCGACGATCAGCTCGTTGGTGTCCAGATCCTTGCGCAGCACGTACCACGGCTCGTCGCCGGCATCTTTCAGGCCGCCGATGCCCAGGCCCTGACGCTGGCCGATGGTGTGGTACATCAAGCCGTGGTGACGGCCGATGACTTCGCCTTCGGTGGTCTTGATCTCGCCCGGTTGCGCCGGCAGGTATTGCTTGAGGAAGTCGCTGAAACGTCGCTCGCCGATGAAGCAGATCCCGGTGGAATCCTTCTTCTTGGCGGTCGCCAGCTCGTATTTCTCGGCAATGGCGCGAACTTCGGGCTTTTCCAGTTCACCGACCGGGAACAGGGTCTTGGCGATCTGTTCGCCGCCGACAGCGTGCAGGAAATAGCTCTGGTCCTTGTTCGGATCGAGGCCCTTGAGTAGTTCGGTACGACCATCGATGTCGCGACGGCGCACATAGTGGCCGGTGGCGATCAGGTCGGCGCCAAGCATCATGGCGTAGTCGAGGAACGCCTTGAACTTGATCTCGCGGTTGCACAGGATGTCCGGGTTCGGCGTGCGACCGGCCTTGTATTCGGCCAGGAAGTGCTCGAACACGTTGTCCCAGTACTCGGCGGCGAAGTTGGCGGTGTGCAGCTTGATGCCGATCTTGTCGCACACGGCCTGGGCATCCGCCAGGTCGTCCATGGCGGTGCAGTATTCCGTTCCGTCGTCTTCTTCCCAGTTCTTCATGAACAGGCCTTCCACCTCGTAACCCTGCTCGATCAGCAGGAGAGCGGAAACGGAAGAGTCCACGCCGCCGGACATGCCGACAATGACGCGCTTCTTGGATGTGTCAGAAGGGGCTGGATCACGCATAGGGATTCAATGAGTGTCTTGAAAAAGGACGCGATTCTATCAGGCTCACGGCCTCAAGGCTAAAGAGAAGGGCGGATCAGTTCGAGACTGAAGTGATGGCCGGCCAGATAGTCGTCGATGCAACGGATGATCAGCTCGCTGCGCCAGTTGTCGCGCTGGGCGATTAATTCGCTGCGTGTCAACCACTTGGCGCCGACGATGCCATCGTCGAGTTGATAGTCCGGGTGGTGTTTCACCGCTTTGGCGCTGAAGCACACGCGTTGATAAGTCACGCCGTTGCTTGGCGCGGTGTACAGGTAAATGCCGACCACGCCGGTGGGTTCGACGTCCCAGCCGGTTTCCTCGAGGGTTTCGCGGACGGCAGCTTCGATCAGGGTTTCGTCCGGATCCAGGTGGCCGGCCGGCTGATTGAGCACGTTACGCCCGGCCTTGTGTTCTTCGACCATCAGGAAGCGGCCGTTGTCTTCGACGATGGTGGCGACGGTGATGTGGGGGAGCCATTCCATAAAACCTTCCTCAATATCCAGATTAAAACTCAATCCCCCTGTGGGAGCGGGCTTGCTCGCGAATGCGGTGGGTCAGTCAATGACGATGTTGAATGATAAACCGCATTCGCGAGCAAGCCCGCTCCCACAGGGGTTTCGTGTTGTGTTCGGAAACACAAACCCCGGCGCAGGGCCGGGGTTTGTGATGTTCCCTCTACAACCTTAAACCAGCGCAGCAATCGCCGCGTTGAAGGTTGCGCTTGGGCGCATGGCCTTGCTGATCAGCTCGGCATCGGCGTGGTAGTAACCGCCGATGTCCACTGGCTTGCCCTGCACAGCGTTGAGCTCGGCAACGATGGTCGCCTCGTTCTCGGTCAGGGTTTTGGCCAGGGTCGCGAACTGCGCTTGCAGTGCAGCGTCTTCGGTCTGGGCGGCCAGGGCCTGAGCCCAGTACATCGCCAGATAGAAGTGGCTGCCGCGGTTGTCGATGTTGCCGACTTTGCGCGATGGCGACTTGTTGTTGTCGAGGAACTGACCGGTGGCCTGATCCAGGGTTTTCGACAGAACCAGCGCTTTCGGGTTGTTGTAGTTCACACCCAAATGCTCGAGGGACGCTGCCAGCGCCAGGAATTCGCCCAGCGAATCCCAGCGCAGGAAGTTCTCTTCAACCAGTTGCTGCACGTGCTTCGGAGCCGAACCGCCGGCGCCGGTTTCGAACAGGCCACCGCCGTTCATCAGCGGCACGATCGACAGCATCTTGGCGCTGGTGCCCAGTTCCATGATCGGGAACAGGTCAGTCAGGTAGTCGCGCAGTACGTTGCCGGTCACCGAGATGGTGTCCTTGCCTTCGCGGGTGCGCTGCAGGGTGTACTTCATGGCATCGACCGGCGCCATGATCTGGATGTCCAGACCGCTGGTGTCGTGATCCTTCAGGTAAGCCTGAACCTTCTCGATCACTACGCCGTCGTGGGCGCGCATCGGGTCCAGCCAGAAGATCGCCGGGGTGCTGCTGGCGCGAGCACGGTTGACGGCCAGTTTGACCCAGTCCTGGATCGGCGCGTCTTTGGTCTGGCACATGCGAAAGATGTCGCCGGCTTCAACAGTCTGTTCCATCAGCAGGTTGCCCTTGCTGTCGGTGACGCGAACCACGCCGTCAGCCTTGATCTGGAAAGTCTTGTCGTGCGAGCCGTACTCTTCGGCTTTCTTCGCCATCAGGCCAACGTTCGGCACGCTGCCCATGGTGGTCGGATCGAACGCGCCGTTGGCTTTGCAATCTTCGATCACGGCCTGGTAGATGGTTGCGTAGCAACGATCCGGGATCACGGCCTTGGTGTCGTGCAACTGGCCGTCGGTGCCCCACATCTTGCCGGAGTCACGGATCATCGCCGGCATCGAGGCGTCGACGATGACGTCGCTCGGCACGTGCAGGTTGGTGATGCCCTTGTCGGAGTTGACCATCGCCAGCGACGGACGCGCGGCGTAGACCGCTGCGATGTCCGCTTCGATCTGCGCTTGCTGCTCGGCCGGCAGGGCCTTGATGCGAGCGTACAGGTCGCCGATGCCGTTGTTCAGGTTGAAGCCGATCTGGGCCAGCACGTCAGCGTGCTTGGTCAGGGCGTCTTTATAGAACTCGGCAACGATCTGGCCGAACATGATCGGGTCGGAGACCTTCATCATGGTCGCTTTCAGGTGCACCGAGAGCAGCACGCCCTGGGCCTTGGCGCTTTCGATTTCAGCGGCGATGAACGCGCGCAGGGCGTTTTTGCTCATCACGGCGCAGTCGAGGATCTCGCCGGCCTGAACGCTGGTTTTTTCTTTCAGGACGGTCGCGGTGCCGTCTTTGGCGATCAGCTCGATTTTCACAGCGTCAGCGGCGTCGATCAGGGCAGCTTTTTCGCTGCCGTAGAAATCGCCGGTGCTCATGTGAGCTACGTGGGACTTGGAGTCTTTGGCCCAGGCGCCCATTTTGTGCGGGTGCTTGCGCGCGTAGTTTTTTACCGACAGCGGGGCGCGGCGGTCGGAGTTGCCTTCACGCAGAACCGGGTTCACGGCGCTGCCCTTGACCTTGTCGTAACGCGCCTTGGCTTCTTTTTCGGCGTCGTTGGTCACGGTTTCCGGGTAGTCCGGCAGGTTGTAACCCTGGGCTTGCAGCTCTTTGATTGCTGCTTGCAGCTGAGGCACCGAAGCACTGATGTTCGGCAGCTTGATGATGTTGGCTTCAGGCGTAACGGCCAGGTCGCCCAGTTCGGCGAGGTGGTCGGCTACGGCTTTGTCGCCCAGTTGCTCGGGGAAGCTGGCCAGGATGCGCGCTGCAAGAGAGATATCGCGGGTTTCCACGGCGATATCGGCCGAGGCGGTGTAAGCCTCGATGATCGGCAGCAGGGAATAGGTGGCGAGGGCTGGGGCTTCGTCGGTGAAGGTATAGATGATCTTCGAGCGGGTGGGCATATTCGGATTAACTCTCTCTTCTTTGCTAAAGCGTGCGCAGAAACTCGAGGGGCGCCGGGTAAGCGCGTTCGTTCAAAGTCATCCATGAACCGAATGTCGAGATTCTTCGCGGTGATGTTGGGTGCATCAGTAGAGCGTCAAGCAGTCGGACTGCGGTAACAACCCGACCAATCAGGCGGAAAGTCTCGTGCTAGAGAGGCCAGCCGTCGTGACCCTTTGGTCAGCGGGCGGCATTATACATAGGTAGCTGGCAATCTGCCGATGGTTCATATGCAACGATTCTCGTCCATTGGTCTAAAGGTCGCAGGGGCGGGTGGGGCGTAGAGTCGCTGCGAATGCTTGAGTTTGGCGCTTTTCCCTTTGCTTTCAGGCTTGTACGAAACCAGATGTAGCCGCGCCGTGAACAGAGGGTTTGCGTGTTGATTTAACTGGGTTACGCTCGAACCAAGCCAGATGTTCAATCCAAACAATGGAGTTCAGCATGGGTTACAAGAAGATTCAGGTTCCAGCCGTCGGCGACAAAATCACCGTCAATGCAGACCATTCTCTCAATGTTCCTGATAACCCGATCATCCCCTTCATCGAAGGTGACGGCATTGGCGTCGACGTCAGCCCGGTGATGATCAAAGTGGTTGATGCTGCCGTGGCCAAGGCCTACGGGGGCAAGCGCAAGATTTCCTGGATGGAGGTTTATGCTGGCGAAAAAGCGACCCAGGTCTATGACCAGGACACCTGGCTGCCCCAGGAAACCCTGGACGCCGTCAAGGATTACGTGGTCTCCATCAAGGGCCCGCTGACCACCCCGGTCGGTGGTGGCATCCGCTCCCTCAACGTTGCCCTGCGCCAGCAACTCGATCTGTATGTATGCCTGCGCCCCGTGGTGTGGTTCGAAGGTGTGCCGAGCCCGGTGAAAAAGCCTGGCGACGTCGATATGGTGATTTTCCGCGAGAACTCCGAAGACATTTATGCCGGTATCGAATGGAAGGCTGGCTCCCCTGAGGCCACCAAGGTCATCAAGTTCCTGAAAGAAGAAATGGGTGTCACCAAGATCCGTTTCGACCAGGATTGCGGGATCGGCATCAAGCCTGTTTCCAAGGAAGGCACCAAGCGTCTGGTGCGCAAGGCCCTGCAATATGTGGTGGACAACGACCGCAAGTCGCTGACCATCGTGCACAAGGGCAACATCATGAAATTCACCGAAGGTGCCTTCAAGGACTGGGGTTACGAGGTGGCGAAGGAAGAATTCGGCGCCGAGCTGCTCGATGGCGGCCCATGGATGAAATTCAAGAACCCGAAAACCGGCCGTGAAGTCATCGTCAAGGATGCCATCGCCGACGCCATGCTTCAGCAGATCCTGCTGCGTCCGGCCGAATACGATGTGATTGCCACGCTGAACCTTAACGGCGACTACCTCTCCGACGCCCTGGCGGCGGAAGTGGGCGGTATCGGTATCGCGCCGGGTGCCAACCTGTCCGACACCGTGGCCATGTTCGAGGCGACCCACGGTACCGCGCCGAAGTACGCCGGTAAGGACCAGGTCAACCCGGGTTCGGTGATTCTGTCGGCCGAGATGATGTTGCGTCATCTGGGCTGGACCGAAGCAGCGGATCTCATCATCAAGGGCACTAACGGCGCCATCAAGGCCAAGACCGTGACCTATGACTTCGAACGTCTGATGGACGGTGCCACGCTGGTGTCGTCTTCGGGCTTCGGTGAGGCGATCATCAAGCACATGTAAGCCGTGCAGGTACAAAAAAACCGCCTGACTCAAATGATGAGTCAGGCGGTTTTTTATTACCAAGAGTATTAGGGGGAAGCAGTCAGCTCATGCTTTGGCAGTCGCGGCAGCGGCAGCAGCAGCTGCGCCGACAGCAGCACTTTCAGCGGCGCTGGATGGTTCGGTGGTGACGGCCTTGATGCCTACGGCATGCAGTCCCTTGGGGCCTTGAACAATATTGAAAACCACGGATTGTCCGGCCTTGAGGGTTTTATACCCGTCCATCTCAATGGCGGAGTAGTGCGCAAAGAAATCAATGTCTTTGCCATCCTCGTCACGTCCTTCACGGGCATCGGTATTGATGAAGCCGAATCCCTTGGCATTGTTGAACCACTTGACCTTGCCGACAGCCATGCTCAAATCCCTCTGCAACAGACTCCATCGCTGGAGTATCATCCAGGACATCCGCAATCTAATCCGTTAAAAGGATTGACTCCGCGGATCTTTTTTACCCACTGTGGGCTCTATTGGTTGTAACACCGTTTTCCCGATAGTCAAGGTGACCGGGCAGTCGGAGTTGAAAAGGTGTACAGCCGCCCCCACCACTGTATTTGCACAACTGACGAACCTTTCTTTCCATGCATGCAATCAGCCAGATTCGACTAACATTCAATCAGGATCGCCCGCTTCTCCAAAAGGATCATCCAGAGGAGCACGACGACGATTCGGCAGGCGTTGCTGTTCAGGAAGCAAAGCCTGCGTTACAGGCGCCGCCGATGTACAAGGTGGTTTTGTTCAATGATGACTACACACCGATGGATTTCGTCGTCGAAGTGCTCGAGGTGTTTTTTAACCTGAATCGCGAGCTGGCGACCAAGGTCATGCTGGCCGTTCACACAGAAGGACGGGCAGTATGTGGAGTGTTTACCCGCGACATCGCCGAGACAAAGGCCATGCAGGTCAACCAGTACGCCAGGGAAAGCCAGCATCCGCTACTCTGTGAAATCGAGAAGGACGGTTAATCGCCGACCACTTGGGTATGAGGTGAAGCTATGTTAAACCGCGAGCTCGAAGTCACCCTCAATCTTGCCTTCAAGGAGGCTCGTTCGAAGCGTCATGAATTCATGACCGTCGAACACCTGCTGCTGGCCCTATTGGACAATGAGGCTGCCGCCACCGTATTGCGTGCCTGCGGCGCAAACCTCGACAAACTCAAGCACGACCTGCAGGAGTTCATCGACTCCACCACGCCACTGATCCCCGTCCATGACGAAGATCGCGAGACCCAGCCAACCCTGGGCTTCCAGCGTGTACTGCAACGTGCTGTCTTTCATGTACAGAGCTCGGGCAAACGCGAAGTAACCGGCGCCAACGTGCTGGTTGCCATCTTCAGTGAGCAAGAGAGTCAGGCCGTATTCCTGCTGAAACAGCAGAGCGTTGCGCGCATTGATGTCGTCAATTACATCGCCCACGGCATTTCCAAAGTGCCGGGGCATGGCGATCACTCTGAAGGTGAACAAGATATGCAGGACGACGAGGGCGGTGAGTCTTCTTCTTCAGGCAATCCGCTGGATGCTTATGCCAGCAATCTCAACGAACTCGCGCGCCAGGGTCGGATTGATCCGCTGGTCGGCCGCGAGATGGAAGTCGAGCGTGTCGCGCAGATTCTGGCGCGTCGGCGCAAGAACAATCCGCTGCTGGTCGGCGAGGCAGGCGTGGGTAAAACCGCGATTGCCGAAGGCCTGGCCAAGCGCATTGTCGACAACCAGGTGCCGGATCTGCTGGCCAACAGCGTCGTTTATTCGCTCGATCTCGGTGCCCTGCTGGCAGGCACCAAGTATCGCGGTGATTTCGAGAAGCGCTTCAAGGCGCTGCTCAATGAACTGAAAAAACGTCCGCAGGCGATCCTGTTCATCGACGAAATTCACACCATCATCGGTGCGGGTGCTGCGTCCGGTGGCGTGATGGATGCCTCGAACCTGCTCAAGCCGCTGCTGTCGTCTGGCGACATTCGTTGCATCGGCTCGACCACGTTCCAGGAATTTCGCGGCATCTTCGAGAAGGATCGGGCCTTGGCTCGACGCTTCCAGAAGGTTGATGTCGTCGAGCCGTCGGTGGAAGACACCATCGGTATCCTGCGCGGCCTGAAAGGGCGTTTCGAGCAGCACCACAACATCGAATACAGCGATGAGTCGTTGCGCGCCGCTGCTGAACTGGCATCGCGCTACATCAATGACCGGCATATGCCGGACAAGGCCATCGACGTGATCGACGAGGCGGGTGCCTATCAGCGCCTGCAGCCGGCCGATAAACGCGTGAAGCGCATTGACGTGCCGCAGGTTGAAGACATCGTGGCGAAGATCGCGCGGATTCCGCCGAAACACGTCACCAGCTCCGACAAGGAACTGCTGCGTAACCTGGAGCGTGACCTGAAGCTGACGGTGTTTGGTCAGGACGCAGCCATCGATTCGCTGTCGACTGCGATCAAGCTGTCCCGCGCCGGCCTCAAGTCGCCTGACAAGCCAGTCGGTTCGTTCCTGTTCGCCGGTCCGACCGGTGTCGGTAAAACCGAAGCTGCGCGGCAATTGGCCAAGGCACTGGGGATCGAACTGGTGCGCTTCGACATGTCCGAGTACATGGAGCGTCACACCGTATCGCGTCTGATCGGTGCGCCTCCAGGCTATGTCGGGTTCGATCAGGGAGGTCTGTTGACCGAAGCGATCACCAAGCAACCGCACTGCGTATTGCTGCTCGATGAAATCGAGAAGGCGCATCCGGAAGTCTTCAACCTGCTGCTGCAGGTGATGGACCACGGTACGCTCACCGATAACAACGGGCGCAAGGCGGACTTCCGCAATGTGATCATCATCATGACCACCAACGCCGGCGCCGAAACCGCGGCGCGTGCTTCGATCGGTTTCACCCATCAGGACCACTCGTCTGATGCGATGGAAGTGATCAAGAAGAGCTTTACGCCGGAATTCCGTAACCGTCTGGACACCATTATCCAGTTTGGTCGCCTCAGTCATGAGGTCATCAAAAGTGTGGTGGACAAGTTCCTTACCGAACTGCAGGCGCAGCTGGAAGACAAGCGTGTGTTGCTCGAGGTTACCGATGCAGCGCGCAGTTGGCTGGCGGCCGGTGGCTACGATTCGGCCATGGGTGCGCGTCCGATGGCGCGTCTGATCCAGGACAAGATCAAGCGTCCGTTGGCGGAGGAGATTCTGTTTGGCGAGCTGGCCGAGCATGGCGGTGTGGTGCACATCGACATCAAGGATGGTGAGCTGACGTTTGACTTCGAGACTACGGCGGAGATGGCCTGACGGCTTGGTTGTTGGTTTGGAAGGCGCCTTCGGGCGCCTTTTTGTTGGCTGATGTTTTTGGGTGTATATCCGTTGCTGCGGGTGTTGCTGATTAGGGTTCCGCCCTTACGGCGGGTCACTTTTGGCAAACGCCCCAAAAGTAACCAAAAGGTCTGTGCCCTGACGTTCGGCCCTCGCTTAGGCTCGGGTTCCTTCGCTCCGGGATTCATCCGGGGGGCAGCGCCTACGGTTTGCTTCGCTGCACCTCCTCTCGCTGTGTTTGGCTGCGCCAAACGGTCGCTGCGCTCCCACCCCCGGATAAACCCCTCCACTCAGCCTGCCGACGGGCCCTCAGATCAAAAGCGGTACTCGAGCTAACGCTCATTGTGTTGAGTGGGGCGGCTTCGCCGCAGGGGGCAGCACGCAATCTGAACTGTACCTGCTGGCGATGGCGGCCTACGAGCCGACCGATCTCTAACTGAATGCACTCAATCCAAATGTGGGAGCGGGCTTGCTCGCGAAAGCGGCCTGCCAGTCGACCAATTTCTTAATGAATGTACCCAGTCCCATGTAGGAACTGCCGAAGGCTGTGATCTTTTGATCTGCTTTGGCTTTGGCTTTGGCTTTGGCTTTGGTTTTTGATGTGGCTTTTGATCTTCAGCCCATCGGCAGGCCGAGCGAAGGTGTCCATCAGGGGGTTAGGCGCGCAGCGCCATGCGGCGAAGCCGCATCCATCGAGAGGAGGTGCAGCGAAGCAAACCGGAGGCGATGCCCCCTGATGGGCACCGTAGCGAGGGAACACTGAGCCTCAGCGAAGTGCCGTACGCCGGGGCAAAGCCTTTTGGGTTACCTTTTCGGCGTTTGGAAAAGGTGACTCGCTGTAAGAGCGAAACCATAGGAGGCCGTTACCGCAGCAACGGATATACACCCAAAACCCAGGCCCAAACCCAAACCCAAACCCAGGCCCAAACCCAAACCCAAACCCAAATCGCAGACAAACAAAAACGCCCGGCAAAGCCGGGCGTCTTGTATTGACTTGATTAGCGAGCGCGGTAAGTGATGCGCCCTTTGCTCAAGTCATAGGGCGTCAGCTCGACGCGCACTTTGTCACCGGTAAGAATACGAATGTAGTTCTTGCGCATCTTGCCGGAGATATGCGCGGTTACGACGTGCCCATTTTCCAACTCCACACGAAACATGGTGTTGGGCAGGGTGTCGACGACAGTGCCTTCCATTTCGAAGCTGTCTTCTTTCGACATGCAGTAAAGCCCTCGGTGTCCAATGAATGGCCCGGTGCAACTGCGCCAGGCAAAAGCGGCGTGCATTGTGCCCGAAAAAGGGGGTTCAAGCCAAGGGGTTTACGGCTTGCGATTAGTTCAGGATCACCCAGCGCTGATTAATCAGCAATTCGATGGGGCGATATTGGGTCTTGTAGTTCATCTTTTTGCAGTTCTTGATCCAGTAACCGAGATACACCGCCTCCAGCCCCAGGCGCTGACTTTCAGCGATTTGCCACAGGATTGCGAAACGCCCCAGGCTGCGGCGCTCTTCGTCAGGCTCGTAAAACGTATAGACCGCCGACAAACCGTTGGGCAGCAAGTCGGTGACGGCGACGGCGAGTAACCGTCCGTCGAGACGAAATTCGTAGAAGCGCGAAAAGGGCAGGTCACGTACCAGGAAGGTCGAAAACTGGTCGCGGCTCGGCGGGTACATGTCGCCATCGGCATGTCGCTGCTCGATATAGCGCTGGTACAGATCGAAATATTCTTCGCTAAAGTGCGGTTTTACCGGGCGCACATGCAAGTCGGCATTGCGTTTGAAAATGCGTTTCTGCTGGCGGTTGGGGCTGAACTGCGATACCGGGATGCGCGCAGGCACGCACGCATTGCAATTCTGGCAATGAGGTCGATACAGATGATCGCCGCTGCGACGAAAACCCATTTCCGACAGGTCTGCGTAGACATGCACATCCATGGGCTGACTAGGGTCGAGGAACAGCGTCGTCGCCTGCTCCTCGGGCAGATAACTGCAGGAATGAGGCTGAGTGGCATAGAACTTCAAGCGCGCCAACTCGGTCATGATCAACCCTCGGGATAAGCTGGTGAATTAAGTGTAAGCCACGCGCGCAAAAGTCGCTCAGCAAACCCAGGTGGCACGACTGGGTTGATCCAGGTGGCGAGCCAGATAGTCGGCGAATTCGCGGCGGGGGATCGCCCGCGCGCCAAGGCTGTGCAGATGATCGGTCGGCATCTGGCAGTCAATCAGGACGAATCCGGCTTCTTTCAGGTGCTGCACCAGCGTTGCAAAGCCAAATTTGGAGGCATTGTCGGCGCGACTGAACATCGATTCGCCGAAAAACAGCTGACCCATCGCCAGGCCATACAGGCCGCCGACCAGTTGGCCCTGATCCCAGACTTCGACCGAATGGGCGAAGCCGCGGCGGTGCAGTTCGAGGTAGGCGTCCTGCATGGCTTCGGTGATCCAGGTACCGTCGGCGTAGTCCCGTGGTGCAGCGCAGGCGCGAATGACGGCTGCGAAATCCTGATCGAAGGTCACCTGATAGCGTTGCTGGCGCAGCAGTTTGCCGAGGCTGCGCGAGACGTGCAGTTCGTCGGGAAACAGAACGGTGCGCGGATCCGGAGACCACCAGAGAATCGGCTGGCCTTCGGAGAACCACGGAAAACAGCCATGCCGGTAAGCCTGCACCAGGCGATCGGCGGACAGGTCGCCACCGGCAGCCAGCAATCCATTGGGATCGCGCATGGCCTTTTCCAGAGGTGGGAAAGTCAGGGAGTTGCGTTGTAACCAAGTCAGCATGGCGTCCAGGCTTGCAGAAGGGGAGGGCGGTGCGGGCATCAGGCCCGCGATAAAGTGTGCCGTTAAATGACAGGAATGTCGTCCAGATACTTCTCCGCGTCCAGTGCCGCCATGCAGCCGGCTCCTGCCGAGGTCACGGCCTGGCGATAAACGTGGTCGGCCACGTCGCCGGCAGCGAAGACGCCGGGGATCTCGGTGGCGGTGGCGTCACCGTCATTGCCGCCCCTGACCAACAGATAGCCGTCACGCATCGGCAACTGGCCCTGGAACAGGTCGGTGTTGGGTTTGTGGCCGATGGCAATGAATACGCCGGCCAGCGGCAACTCACGGGTATCGCCTGTGTGGCTGTCACGCAGGCGTGCACCGGTCACGCCGCTGGCGTCGCCCAGCACTTCATCCAGATTCTGGTTCCAGTGCAGGCGAACGTTGCCGTTGGCGGCTTTTTCGAACAGTTTGTCCTGAAGGATTTTCTCCGAGCGCAATTTGTCGCGACGGTGGATCAAGTGCACCTCTTTGGCGATGTTCGACAGGTACAGCGCTTCCTCGACGGCGGTGTTGCCGCCGCCCACCACCGCGACCACCTGATTGCGGTAGAAGAAGCCGTCACAGGTCGCGCAGGCCGACACGCCTTTGCCGGCAAAGGCTTCTTCCGAGGGTAGTCCCAGATACTGCGCCGAAGCGCCGGTGGCAATGATCAGCGCGTCGCAGGTGTAGGTGCCGCTGTCGCCGATGAGTTCGAACGGGCGCTGCTGCAACTTGGCGGTGTGGATGTGGTCGTAAACGATCTCTGTGGCAAAGCGCTCGGCGTGTTTCTGCATGCGCTCCATCAGTACCGGGCCGGTCAGGCCTTCGACGTCGCCGGGCCAGTTGTCGACTTCGACGGTGGTGGTGAGCTGGCCACCGGCCTGCAGGCCGGTAATGACCACCGGTTTGAGATTGGCGCGGGCGGCGTATACGGCGGCGCTGTAACCGGCCGGGCCGGAGCCAAGAATGATCAGGCGTGAATGCTTCGCTGCGTTCATCAAATACACCTCATAAGCCTTTGTCACAAAAGACAATGCATGCTCAAATTGAACCGCAGGGTTTGTGGGATTGGCTATGCTCAGCTAAGGGTTTTGAAGCATGGCATCAGCCGCACAAACCCGTACAATGCCGGACTGTTACAGAATATTCGCCGTGCGCAGTGTTTATAGCTGTGTTTATAAAAGCAGCGGCACAGTGTTAAAAGTAGTCTCAGTTGCGCCGGTTCACTTTTTTACCTGCCTGGATTGGGCAGTTTTTTATCGTCATTCAATAGATGGACGCGCCCCGGGCGCAGGAAAAGAAGCGTTTTGAAGAAATCCACCGCAGCACCAAAAACAGTCGTTCCGCTCTGGCGCCAGCAATTGCACTACCGGCTCAAGGAAGGTGCATTGATCGCCATCGGTGCCTTGTGCCTGTTCCTGATGATGGCTTTGCTGACCTACGGCAAGGACGATCCGGGCTGGAGCCACAACAGCAAGATCGACGACGTGCAGAACTTCGGTGGCCCGGCCGGTTCCTACAGCGCCGACATCCTGTTCATGGTGCTGGGTTACTTCGCGTACATCTTCCCGTTGCTGCTGGCGGTCAAGGCGTATCAGATCTTCCGTCAACGTCACGAGCCGTGGCAGTGGAGCGGCTGGCTGTTCTCCTGGCGCCTGATCGGTCTGGTGTTCCTGGTGCTGTCGGGCGCCGCGCTGGCGCATATCCATTTCCATGCGGCCACCGGGCTGCCGGCGGGGGCGGGCGGGGCGCTGGGGGAAAGTCTCGGTGATCTGGCGCGTAACGCGCTGAATATCCAGGGCAGCACGCTGCTGTTCATTGCACTGTTCCTGTTCGGCCTGACCGTATTCACTGACCTGTCGTGGTTCAAGGTGATGGACGTCACCGGCAAAATCACCCTCGACCTGTTCGAACTGTTCCAGGGCGCGATCAACCGCTGGTGGTCGGCGCGTACCGAGCGTAAGCAACTGGTTGCGCAGCTGCGTGAAGTCGATGATCGCGTCCACGACGTGGTGGCGCCGACCGTTACCGACAAGCGTGAACAGGCCAAGGTCAAGGAGCGCCTGATCGAGCGCGAACAGGCCCTGAGCAAGCACATGTCCGATCGCGAGAAACAGGTGCCGCCGGTCATCGCCCCGGCTCCGGTCAAGGCGCCCGAGCCAAGCAAGCGCGTGCAGAAAGAGAAGCAGGCGCCTCTGTTCGTCGACAGCGCCGTCGAAGGCACCTTGCCGCCGATCTCGATTCTCGATCCTGCGGAAAAGAAACAACTCAATTATTCGCCGGAATCCCTGGCAGCGGTCGGCCACTTGCTGGAGATCAAGCTCAAGGAGTTCGGCGTCGAGGTCACCGTGGACTCGATCCATCCGGGCCCGGTGATTACCCGTTACGAAATTCAGCCTGCCGCCGGCGTCAAAGTCAGCCGCATCGCCAACCTGGCCAAAGACCTTGCACGTTCGCTGGCCGTGACCAGTGTGCGGGTGGTCGAGGTGATTCCGGGCAAGACCACGGTCGGTATCGAGATTCCCAACGAAGACCGGCAGATCGTGCGTTTCTCCGAAGTGCTGTCGACCCCCGAGTACGACAACTTCAAATCGCCGGTCACCCTCGCTCTGGGCCACGACATTGGCGGCAAACCGGTCATCACCGACCTGGCGAAGATGCCGCACCTGCTGGTCGCCGGTACGACCGGTTCCGGTAAGTCGGTGGGTGTGAACGCGATGATCCTGTCGATCCTCTTCAAGTCTGGCCCGGAAGACGCCAAGCTGATCATGATCGACCCGAAAATGCTCGAGCTGTCGATCTACGAAGGCATTCCGCACCTGCTGTGCCCAGTGGTCACCGACATGAAGGACGCCGCCAACGCCCTGCGCTGGAGCGTTGCCGAGATGGAACGCCGCTACAAGCTGATGGCGAAGATGGGCGTGCGTAACCTGTCCGGCTTCAACGCCAAGGTCAAGGAAGCGCAGGACGCCGGCGAGCCGTTGAGCGATCCGCTGTACAAGCGCGAAAGCATCCACGACGAAGCGCCGCTGCTGCAGAAGCTGCCGACCATCGTCGTGGTCGTCGACGAATTCGCCGACATGATGATGATCGTCGGCAAGAAAGTTGAAGAACTGATCGCCCGTATCGCGCAGAAGGCGCGTGCCGCCGGTATTCACTTGATCCTCGCGACCCAGCGTCCTTCGGTGGACGTGATCACCGGTCTGATCAAGGCCAACATTCCGACGCGGATGGCGTTCCAGGTGTCGAGCAAGATCGACTCGCGGACCATCATCGACCAGGGCGGTGCCGAGCAACTGCTCGGTCACGGTGACATGCTCTACATGCCGCCGGGCACCAGCCTGCCGATCCGGGTTCACGGCGCGTTCGTTTCCGACGATGAAGTACACCGCGTGGTGGAAGCCTGGAAACTGCGTGGCGCACCGGAATACAACGATGACATCCTCAACGGTGTCGAAGAGGCGGGCAGCGGTTTTGAAGGCAGCAGCGGTGGCGGCGACGGTGATGATCCGGAGACCGACGCGCTGTATGACGAAGCCGTGCAGTTCGTGCTGGAAAGCCGCCGGGCGTCGATTTCCGCGGTACAGCGCAAGCTGAAGATCGGTTACAACCGCGCTGCGCGCATGATCGAAGCCATGGAAATGGCCGGCGTGGTGACTGCGATGAACACCAACGGTTCGCGTGAAGTACTGGCCCCGGGGCCGATGCGCGACTGATTCGGCCGCTCCGATTTGCAACAAAGGATGGCGCAATGACGCGCCGTCCACTCCCCACAAGTATTCAAGAGGACTCCCATGCGTCTTATCCGCATGCTGTTGCCAGTACTGGCGCTGACCACTTTCACGGCCCACGCCGATGACAAGGACGTAGCGCGTCTGACCCAATTGCTGGAAACATCGAAAACCCTGACCGCGAATTTTTCCCAGCTGACCCTCGACGGCAGCGGCACGCAGTTGCAGGAAACTCGCGGTGATATGGTTCTGCAGCGTCCGGGCCTGTTCTACTGGCACACCGAAGCGCCAAACGAGCAGACCATGGTCTCCGATGGCAAGAAAGTCACCCTGTGGGACCCGGACCTGGAACAGGCCACCATCAAGAAGCTCGACGAGCGTCTGACCCAGACCCCGGCGCTGCTGCTGTCCGGTGATGTTTCGAAGATCAGCCAGAGCTTTGATATCAGCGCGAAAGAGGCGGGCGGCGTGATCGACTTCACCCTCAAGCCGAAGACCAAGGACACCCTGTTCGACAGCCTGCGCCTGTCGTTCCGTAATGGTCTGATCAATGACATGCAACTGGTCGACAGCGTCGGTCAGCGCACCAACATCCTGTTCACCGGGGTCAAGGCCAACGAACCTGTATCGGCGTCGAAGTTCAAGTTCGACGTCCCGAAGGGTGCTGACGTTATCCAGGAATAAACCCCGGATCCCGGGTTGGGCTGTTGTGGCTTGGAGCTTTTGTGGCGAGGGAGCTTGCTCCCGCTGGGGCGCGAAGCGGCCCCGCTCTTGAATCAAAAGCGGGGACTGCTGCGCAGTCCAGCGGGAGCAAGCTCCCTCGCCACAGGGTTTACCCCAGGTTTCATATAATCAGAGGTTTCAACGCTACGTGATGGATCTGTTTCGCAGTGCACCGATTGCCCAGCCACTGGCCGCGCGTTTGCGTGCGACCAATCTGGATGAGTACGTCGGTCAGGAACACGTGCTCGCTCGCGGCAAGCCTCTGCGTGAGGCGCTGGAGCAGGGTGCCCTGCATTCGATGATCTTCTGGGGGCCGCCGGGTGTGGGCAAGACCACCCTCGCGCGATTGCTTGCGGAAGTCTCGGATGCGCACTTCGAAACGGTCTCGGCGGTACTCGCTGGGGTCAAGGAGATCCGTCAGGCGGTGGAAATCGCCAAGCAGCAGGCCGGCCAGTACGGTAAGCGCACGATTCTGTTCGTCGATGAAGTGCACCGTTTCAACAAGTCGCAGCAGGATGCGTTCCTGCCGTATGTTGAGGACGGCACGCTGATTTTCATCGGCGCCACCACCGAAAACCCTTCGTTTGAATTGAACAACGCGCTGTTGTCGCGGGCCCGTGTCTATGTGCTGAAAAGCCTAGACGAAACGGCGCTGCGCAAACTGGTGCACCGCGCACTCACCGAAGAGCGCGGGCTGGGCAAACGCAACCTGACCCTCAGCGATGAAGGCTTCCAGATGCTGCTGTCGGCCGCCGATGGCGATGGCCGGCGCCTGCTCAATCTGCTGGAGAACGCCTCGGATCTGGCCGAAGACAACAGCGAGATGGGCACCGAGTTGCTGCAAAGCCTGCTCGGCGACACCCGGCGACGCTTCGACAAGGGCGGCGAAGCGTTCTACGACCAGATTTCGGCGCTGCACAAGTCGGTGCGTGGCTCCAACCCTGATGGCGCGCTGTACTGGTTCGCGCGAATGATCGACGGCGGCTGCGATCCGCTGTATCTGGCGCGGCGCGTGGTGCGCATGGCCAGCGAAGACATCGGCAACGCCGACCCGCGTGCCCTGAGCCTGTGCCTGGCGGCATGGGAGGTGCAGGAGCGCCTCGGCAGTCCGGAAGGCGAGTTGGCGGTGGCCCAGGCCATCACCTATCTGGCCTGCGCGCCGAAAAGCAATGCGGTGTACATGGGCTTCAAGACCGCACTGCGCGCCGCTGCCGAGTACGGTTCGCTGGAAGTGCCGCTGCACTTGCGCAATGCCCCAACCAAGCTGATGAAGCAGTTGGGCTATGGCGACGAATACCGCTACGCCCACGACGAGCCGGACGCCTATGCCGCCGGCGAAGACTATTTCCCGGAAGAACTCGAACCGATTCCGTTCTACCAACCGGTGCCCCGTGGCCTGGAATTGAAGATCGGCGAGAAGCTCAACCACCTCGCTCAACTCGACCGTTTAAGCCCAAGACAGCGGAGAAAATAGTGCTTCCATTGATCGTTGCGGTCTCCGTCGGCGGAATTGCCGGCACCCTGTTGCGCTTCGCCACCGGCAATTGGGTCAACGCCAATTGGCCGCGGCACTTCTATACCGCGACGCTGGCCGTTAATATCGTGGGCTGTCTGCTGATTGGCGTGTTGTACGGCCTGTTTCTGATACGCCCGGAGGTGCCGATCGAGGTGCGTGCCGGGTTGATCGTCGGCTTCCTCGGGGGGCTGACGACTTTTTCATCCTTTTCACTGGATACGGTGCGTCTGCTGGAAAGCGGGCAAGTGCCGCTGGCCCTGGGCTATGCGGCAATCAGCGTATTCGGCGGGCTGCTCGCGACATGGGCCGGCCTGTCCCTGACCAAACTTTGATAACGAGAAACCGACATGCTCGATTCCAAACTGTTACGTAGCAACCTTCAGGACGTAGCGGACCGCCTGGCTTCCCGTGGCTTTGCCCTGGATACCGCGCGCATCGAAGCGCTGGAAGAACAGCGCAAGACCGTCCAGACCCGCACCGAAGCACTGCAGGCTGAGCGTAACGCGCGTTCCAAATCCATCGGTCAGGCCAAGCAGCGCGGCGAAGACATCGCGCCGCTGATGGCGGACGTCGAGCGCATGGCGGGCGAGCTGAGTGCCGGTAAAGTCGAGCTGGACGCGATCCAGACCGAGCTGGACTCGATCCTGCTGGGTATCCCCAACCTGCCGCACGAATCGGTACCGGTCGGCAAAGACGAAGACGACAACGTCGAAGTGCGCCGCTGGGGCACCCCGACGCAGTTCGATTTCGAAGTCAAAGACCACGTTGCCCTCGGTGAGAAGTTCGGCTGGCTGGACTTTGAAACCGCCGCCAAGCTGTCCGGCGCGCGTTTCGCCCTGCTGCGCGGCCCGATCGCCCGTCTGCACCGCGCCCTGGCGCAGTTCATGATCAACCTGCACGTCAACGAGCATGGCTACGAAGAGGCCTACACGCCTTATCTGGTTCAGGCTCCGGCGCTGCAAGGCACCGGTCAACTGCCGAAGTTCGAGGAAGACCTGTTCAAGATCGCTCGCGAAGGCGAAGCTGATCTGTACCTGATCCCGACCGCCGAAGTGTCGTTGACCAACATCGTGGCCGGCGAAATCGTCGACTCGAAACTGTTGCCGATCAAGTTCGTCGCCCACACCCCGTGCTTCCGCAGCGAAGCCGGTGCGTCGGGTCGTGATACTCGCGGCATGATCCGTCAGCACCAGTTCGACAAAGTTGAAATGGTGCAGATCGTCGAGCCGTCGACTTCGATGGAAGCGCTGGAAGGCCTGACCGCCAACGCCGAAAAAGTCCTGCAGCTGCTGGGTCTGCCTTACCGCACCCTGGCGCTGTGCACCGGCGACATGGGCTTCAGCGCCGTCAAGACCTACGATCTCGAAGTGTGGATTCCGAGCCAGGACAAGTACCGCGAAATCTCGTCGTGCTCCAACTGCGGCGACTTCCAGGCCCGCCGCATGCAGGCGCGTTTCCGCAACCCGGAAACCGGCAAACCTGAGCTGGTGCACACCCTCAACGGTTCGGGTCTGGCGGTCGGTCGTACCCTGGTTGCCGTGCTGGAAAACTACCAGCAGGCCGACGGTTCGATCCGTGTGCCGGACGTACTGAAGCCGTACATGGGTGGCCTTGAGGTCATCGGCTAAATGAAATATCTGCCGCTGTTTCACAACCTGCGCGGCAGTCGTGTGTTGGTGGTCGGTGGGGGGGAAATTGCCTTGCGCAAATCCCGCCTGCTGGCCGATGCCGGTGCGCTGCTGCGGGTGGTCGCACCTGAAATCGAAGCGCAACTGCGCGAACTGGTCAGCGCCAGCGGTGGCGAATGTCTGCTGCGTGGTTACGTGGAAGCGGATCTGGACGGTTGCGGGCTGATCATCGCCGCCACCGACGATGAAACGCTGAATGCCCAAGTCTCCAGCGATGCCCATCGGCGTTGCGTGCCGGTCAATGTGGTCGACGCGCCGCAGCTGTGCAGCGTGATCTTTCCTGCGATCGTCGATCGCTCGCCGCTGATTATTGCGGTGTCCAGCGGCGGCGATGCGCCGGTGCTGGCGCGGCTGATTCGCGCCAAGATCGAAACCTGGATTCCCTCAACTTATGGCCAATTGGCCGGACTGGCCGCACGTTTCCGTAATCAGGTGAAAAACCTGTTTCCGGATGTGCAGCAACGTCGTGGTTTCTGGGAAGACGTGTTTCAGGGGCCGATTGCCGATCGGCAACTGGCCGGGCAGGGCAGCGAGGCCGAACGTCTGTTGCAGGCCAAGATCGATGGCGAAGCGGCGATCACCACCGGTGAGGTGTATCTGGTAGGGGCCGGGCCGGGTGATCCGGATCTACTGACCTTCCGCGCCTTGCGCCTGATGCAGCAAGCCGACGTGGTGCTGTACGACCGTTTGGTCGCTCCGGCGATTCTTGAACTGTGCCGTCGCGATGCCGAGCGCGTCTACGTCGGCAAGCGTCGCTCTGATCACGCGGTGCCGCAGGATCAGATCAACCAGCAACTGGTCGATCTGGCCAAGGCTGGCAAACGCGTGGTGCGCTTGAAGGGCGGTGATCCGTTCATCTTCGGTCGCGGCGGTGAAGAGATCGAAGAGTTGGCGGCCCACGGCATTCCGTTCCAGGTGGTGCCGGGTATCACGGCGGCCAGCGGTTGCGCGGCGTATGCCGGGATTCCGCTGACCCATCGCGATTACGCGCAGTCGGTGCGCTTCGTCACCGGGCACCTGAAGGACGGTTCCACCGATCTGCCTTGGGCCGACCTCGTCGCCCCGGCGCAGACGCTGGTGTTCTATATGGGCCTGGTGGGCTTGCCGGTGATCTGCGAGCAACTGATCAAGCATGGTCGTTCGGCGGACACTCCGGCGGCGTTGATCCAGCAGGGCACTACGGTCAATCAGCGGGTCTTTACTGGCACGCTGGCCGATCTGCCACGCCTGGTGGCGGAGCATGAAGTGCATGCGCCGACGCTGGTGATCGTCGGTGAAGTGGTGCAGTTGCGCGAGAAACTGGCGTGGTTTGAAGGGGCTCAGGCGCAAGTCTGAAAACCGAGTTGCCCTCATTCGCGAGCAAGCCCGCTCCCACATTGGATCTGTGTCATGCGCAAATCACCTGTGGGAGCGGGCTTGCTCGCGAAGAGGCCCTCAAAAACACCGAATCAATTAACCCCGCCGCCAAACTCCTTTCCCGCTCAGCCGCTCCCGATCATGAGCGATGGTGAAATTCTGCTTCGGCCCCTTCGGCACAATCCCCGTCGGATTGATGATCTTGTGGCTACCGTAGTAGTGATTTTTGATGTGCTGAAAATCCACCGTCTCGCCAACTCCCGGCCACTGATACAGCTCGCGCAGCCAGTTCGACAGGTTCGGATAATCAGCAATCCGCCGCAGATTGCACTTGAAGTGTCCGTGGTACACCGCATCGAAGCGAATCATCGTGGTGAACAATCGCACATCGGCCTCGGTCAGGTATTCACCCGTCAGATAGCGATTGGCGCCCAGCACCCGTTCCAAGTGATCCAGCTCGGCAAACACCTCATCGAACGCCTCTTCATAAGCCTGTTGCGAGGTGGCGAACCCAGCGCGATACACGCCGTTGTTGACTGCGGGATAAATCCGTTCATTCAGTGCATCGATCTCGCCGCGTAACGGCGCGGGGTAAAAGTCCAGCTCGTTACCGGTCAGGTCATCGAAGGCGCTGTTGAACATGCGGATGATTTCCGCCGATTCATTGCTGACGATGCGCTTGAGTTTTTTGTCCCACAGCACCGGTACGGTGACGCGGCCGGTGTAGTCGGGCGTGTCGGCTGTGTAGCGCTGGTGCATGAAATCGAAGTGATCGAGCTTGTCGCCAGTCGAGCCGTGGGCCTTGTCGAAGGTCCAGCCGTTTTCCAGCATCAGCCAACTGACCACGGAGACGTCGATCAGATTTTCCAGGCCTTTGAGCTTGCGCAGGATCAGCGTGCGGTGTGCCCAGGGGCAGGCGAGGGAAACGTAAAGGTGATAGCGCCCGGCTTCGGCGGCGAAACCGCCTTCACCGCTCGGCCCTGGCTGGCCGTCAGTGGTGACCCAGTGACGGCGCTGCGCCTGTTCGCGCTGGAACGCGCCGTCCTTGCTGCTTTCGTACCACTTGTCCTGCCAGTGGCCGTCGACGAGTAAACCCATGATCAAGACTCCTGAATCCAATAAGCGTTGGAGCCGAGTCTATTCCGATGAGTTCGAACAAAAAGCGCAAAGATCGGGCGTCGATGATCGGTTAAATCGATTTGTTACGCGCAGCCCAGTATTGCTCGGCGGTTTCGAACGCTTGCTCGCGACTTTGACCGAGACCGCGCAGGGCCAAGGCCATGGTCGAGATCAGCGCCATCTGCGGATAGCTGTCGACCACCTCGCCGCGCCAAACCGCTTTCAAATGCTCGACATCCAGCGAGGCCGGTTTGACGTGGCGCTGGCTCGACAGTTGCGGCCATTCCTCGTCCCAGCTCTCGCCGCCTGTGGTGCCATAGAGGTGGCTGTCGGCATCCGGGTTGATCTCGATTTCGCCGCCATCGCCCTTGACCACGATCGCCGTGTCGCCGAGCAGACCGCTGGCCTCGCGATGCACCGCTTGATAGCCCGGGTGGAAAATGCTTTGCAGGCCACAACGCGCGTGCAGCGGATTGAGAATCCGTGCCAGCGAATGGATCGGCGAACGCAGGCCCATGGTGTTGCGCAGGTCGATCATCTTCTGCAACTGCGGCGCCCAGTCCATCAGCGGCATGAACGCCAGACCACCGTTGTCCAGCGAGCTGCCGACCTGTTGCCAGGTGCGGCACAGCGGAATGTTCAACTCGCCAAGCAGTTGTTCGGTGTACAGACGCCCGGCGGTATGCGCGCCGCCGCCGTGCATGAAGATCCGCACGCCGTTTTGCGCCAGGCACTTGGCCGACAGCAGGTACCACGGCAGATGGCGTTTCTTGCCGGCGTAGGTCGGCCAGTCCAGATCGACGTTCAGCGTTGGTGCTGACAGGCGCTCGCGCAGGGCTTCGGTGAAACCGGCCATTTCCTCGGCGCTTTCTTCCTTGTGCCGCAGCAGCATCAGAAAGGCGCCGAGCTGGGTGTCTTCGACTTTGTCGTCGAGCACCATGCCCATGGCTTCCCGTGCTTCCTCGCGGGTCAGGTCGCGGGCACCGCGCTTGCCCTTGCCGAGGATCCGCACGAATGGTGCGAACGGGTGTTCGGCGGGCGTTTCGAGGGTCAGCGCTGGAAAGTCGGTCATAAGCAATTCGTCGGTTTGGGCAGGCCCGCCAGTTTCGCGGCGAGTTTGGCAGGGGTGCCTTTGAACAGTCGGTTCAGGTGCAGGCTGTTGCCTTTGTCCGGGCCGAGTTTGAGTGCGGTGTACTTGATCAGCGGGCGGGTGGCCGGCGACAGCTGGAATTCTGCGTAGAAGCTGCGCAGCAGTTCGAGGACTTCCCAGTGTTCCGCAGTCAGTTCGATGTCTTCAGCGGCGGCGAGGGCGCTGGCGACGTCATGGGACCAGTCGTCGAGGTCGACCAGAAAGCCGTCCTTGTCCAGTTCGATGGCGCGGGCGCCGACAGTCATGGAATTCATAGCCAGCTGTTGACCTTGTCGTGGTGGATCGACAGTTCGACGAAGGCCGGGTAATCGATGGCCTCGGCCCAGTCGGGAGCAACGATGGCACGGGCCTGCAGGTCTTCGGCGAGGGCGAACAGCTTGACCCGGCGCTCGTTCAGCGTGTTGAACGGCGCGGTGCCAGATTGCAGGGCGTAAACGGCATCGCCGGATAACAGCAAGGCGTCGGCAGCGCCGATCACGCGCAGGCAACTGCTCAGGCGATCGTCGCCGAACGGGGAATGAGACAACACATGCAAAGTCGACATCAGAGGGTGATCACCTGGTCGTAGCGGTCAATGAGGGCGGTGATTTCGCTGGCACCGAGCGGCTGCGCTTCGTCCAGCGACAGACTGCTCAGGCCACGATGGCTGGCGCTGTCGGCGCAGTAGAACAGTTCTTCGACGCCGAACATCGGCAGCGCCTGCAGGTTGGCGCTGAGGTCTTTCTGTTGCAGGGCCTTGGCGTTCTGTCCAGCGGCCAGTTGCAGCACGCCGTCGTCGAGAAACAGCAGGCCGATCGGCAGATCGAACGCGCCGCCGGCCAGCACGATGTCCAGCGCTTCGCGGGCGCCGGGGCCGGACCACGGCGACTGGCGGCTGATGATCAACAGCGATTTGGCCATCTCAAGCGCCTCCGAAACAGATCAGTCGATCGGCGTCCTGCACCGCATCGTGCAACTGGCCGAGGCCGGACAATTCCCACGGCGCGCTGACCGCGACCGCATCACGCTGGTAGCGTTTGGCTTCTTCGTCATTCAGCACGCCACGGCGCAGGGCGGCGGCGATGCACACCACGCCGTCCAGTTGCTGCTCGCTGAAGAACGCGCGCCACTGTTTGGGCAGGTCCAGTTCGTCCTGCGGGGTGACCACCGCGTCCGAGGCGTTGTAGACGCCGTCCTGATAGAAAAACAGCCGGACAATCTCATGCCCGCCGGCCAGCGCAGCCTGCGCAAACAGCAGGGCACGGCGCGAGGAGGGCGCATGGGCGGCGGAAAACAGCGCGATGGCGAACTTCATGACGGACTCGATCAGCAAAACTGCGGCCATGATAATGCTTTATGACGGCATCCGCGAAACCGAAGTCAGGCGCATGCCCTCTGTGGGAGCGGGCTTGCTCGCGAAGGCGTTGGGTCATTCAAAACATCTTTGACTGATGCACCGCTTTCGCGAGCAAGCCCGCTCCTACAGGATCGTATTTCAGCGGGGCATATAGCCCAGTTGCCAACGCCGCGGAATGCTCAGTGACAGCACGCCCAGCACAGCAGCCAGCAAGCCGCTGGCGAACAATGCCCGAAGCCCGAAATGCTGTTCCAGCACCGCGCCGAGAATCGCGCCGATGAACATCCCGCTCCATGGCACCAGTTGCACCCGCCAGCCGTTACGGCGTTCGCCGAGCATCCAGCGCCCCAGTCCACGGCCGAACCGCGACAACGCTCCGGTCACGTAGGTCAGGCCGACCGGCAGACCGTTCACTTCCTCGACCGCCGCGTTGAGCATGCCCATCGCGATGATCGCCGCGAGCAGCGCCGGCAGTTGCGTGTCATACGGCCAGGCAGCCGCCAGACAGAGCAAGGTGGCGATGCACAGCAACAAGGGCAATGTGCGCCGACCACCGAGGCGCCCGATCACGATCCCCAAGGCATTACCGATCACGAAGGTGACGACGAGGATGATCAGGCGCAGCGTCAGTCCGAGGTCGCCGTCACTGATCGCCACCGCCAGCCGCGTGGTGTTGCCGCTCATGAACGAAACGAAATCGCCGCTGGCCATGAAGCCGATCGCGTCGGTCATGCCCGCCAGCACCGACAGACTGGCCACCAGTGCCAGACCGATACGGCCACGCCACTTCTGCCGGTGCAGATGTCCGGACGTGGCGCGGTGAGTCGAGGTCGAAGGCAGCATCGGCGGCGATATCCTTGAGCGGCGGTTACGGTTCTAACCCATACAGGTCGCAATAATCCGGCCAGCTCATGTGCGCCATTTCCGCCACCTCGCGGTGCACCTCCATGCGCTGGGCCTGATAGTCCTCGGGCGTTGCTGCCGTCAGGAGCAAGGTCAGTTCCCAGGCGAACAGGCCTTGATACTCCGCCTCGGCCTCGAAGGCTTCGTGCAGGCGTTCTTCACGATATTGCGCCGGGGTTTCGCCCTTGGCCTGGGCCAGCAGCGGATTGAGATGATCGAGGGTTTCGCGCAGGTCGGGGCGCGCGTCGAGAAACAGTTTCAGGGCTTGTTCATGTCGCTGGTCGGTGGGCGCCATGTGTGTTCCTTGTGAGGCTGATGACCCTAGGGTGCCGGAGCGGCCGATGCGTGTCGCGCTATAAATGCAGTAAAGCAGAACGATTTTGCCTGTTGCGGTGATACAGTCCGCTTTTTTCTGAATGAGCGAATGCAATGCGAATTCTGATGGTAGCGCTGGCCGCGACCGTGCTGGCTGGCTGCGCGGGTTCGGTGATGGATGATTCTCGCACCAAAGCCCCTTACAAGGTTCTGACCTCGGACAAGCCCGAGCAAGTCGTGGCCCAGTGCGTGCAATTCGCCTGGCAGGACGAAGCGGTGTTTGGCGTGGATGCGGGGGCCTATCTGCAACCGGGCAAGAAGGGTGGTTCGACGGTGTATACGCGTTCGGCGGAGTCGTTTGTCGACGTGACCAGCGATGCGTCGGGGACCGTGCTCAATTATTACGTGCAGAAGGATGATTTTGTCGCCAAGCGCCGGTTGGCGGGGTTGGCGACCTGTCTTTGATCTTGCGTTGAGGCGGCTGCCGCCATCGCGAGCACGCTCGCTTCTACAGGATTGGTGACAAATACAAATCCAGTGTAGGAGTGAGCCTGCTCGCGATGGGGCCAGTGCATTCACCCGGTCAAACGCTTCTGGAAATAATGCCGACTATGCCCCGGCGGGTAGTCGACGATCTCGCCAAACTGGCTGAATCCCAGCTTCTTGTAAAACTCCGGCGCCTGAAAATCGAAGGTGTCCAGCCAGATGCCCAGGCAGTTCTTCTCTCGGGCCAGATTTTCCGCCATGGCCATCAGTTCCGAGCCGATGCGTTGTCCGCGGCCCTGTTCCGGGACGCACAGCAACTCAATGTACATCCAGGTAAAAATCACCCGGCCATACAAACCGCCGAGAATCGCGTCGTGTTCATCGCGCACCAGCAGGGCGAAGGGTTCTGACACGGAACCACCGGTCTGGGCGTCGTTATACGCAATCAAAGGCTCGAGAATGGCCTTGCGTTGTTCTTCCGTGGGGTTCTGCGACAGCTCGATTCGTAACGTCATGCGCAACTTCCTTGTGAGGTGAATCCGCAGCCTATCCTGCCGGGGGGCGTCCTCCAAGTCCTTCCTCAAGCCTTTGGAACCGTCGCTGAGACGTCGGGGTCTAGGTTTTACAGCGTCATTTCCGAACGCGACTGATGAGGATCACCCCATGAATATTTTCGAAGCCCTTCGCGAAAGCCATGACCGCCAGCGCAGCTACGCCAAAGCCCTGGTCGAAACCAGCGGTGATACTCCGGAGCGGGTTGAGGCCTACAAACAGCTCAAGGCTGAACTGCAGGCCCATGAAACCGCCGAAGAACGCCACTTCTACATCCCGCTGATGGAATTCGACAACGGTGTCGACCTCAGTCGCCATGCCATCTCCGAGCACCATGAAATGGACGAGATGATGGAAGAGCTGGACGAGACCGAGATGTCCAGTCCGGCGTGGCTGGCGACCGCCAAGAAACTCTCGGACAAGGTTCATCACCATCTCAAGGAAGAGGAACAGAAGTTCTTCCAGATGGCTGGCAAGTTGCTTGACGACAAGCAAAAAGAACAGCTTGCCGGGCAGTACGAAAAGGAATACCAGGCACAACTGGAGTGAGTGGTGAATGCAGGTTTTTGCTGTGTCGGCGTGTAGGCCTTTAGCCATGCGTCAGGTGGGTGTTGTCGCAATTGACTGGATGTCCATCCAGTATTTTCGGTGTTTTCAATGCGGGCGATCGATTGCCTGCGACAAAACCGCCGATGGACAAAAAAACCACCTCCGTTAGCTTGAAGGCCTCTCCTCGGACAGGAGAGTTCTTAAATCAACGGAGTGAAAAACATGAATCAACCACAAGCTCAAACCCAACTGCGACACGGTCGCGTCACCTCTCCAGCCAGCCGCGGTGCGGTAGCCATCGAGCAAGGATTGCTCGGTGCCTGGCAGGTCAACGAAATGGAAGGCGGCAAGAACTTCCCGGCGCTCGTGGCAGGGCCTTTTCCTGCTCCCTATGGCAGCGACAGTGACAGCGTCACACCGCCCGCCGATGGTTACATTCTCAGCGGCGGCAAGACCGATGCCCGTGACTGCGTAAACTTCACCGACGAGGAAATGAGCAAGAAGCTCAACCGTCCGTTCAACTGGCCGCTGCTCAGCGTTACCCCGGGCCAGACACTGGAAGTGAAGTGGGAATACACCGCGCCGCACACCACCCGTGGCTATCGCTGGATGATCACCAAGGATGGCTGGGATCCGAAACAGCGGATTTCCCGTGCACAGCTCGAGGCGCAGCCTTTCGCCGAAGACTTCTACACTCAAGTGCCGTATTACAGCTATCCGGGGGAATTGAAGGCCAAGGTCAATCATTCGGTGAAATTGCCGGCCAATAAAAAGGGTCGTCACGTCATCGTGTTGATGTGGATCGTCGCCAACACCGGCAACGCGTTCTATCAGGCGTTCGACGTCGACTTCAAATAACGGCGTTACGCTCAACCCACAGGTTCTGAAGGATTAGAACATGTCAAATATCGACTTCACGCTAGTGCAAAACCAGGCGGCCGACGCGGCCTCGCTGATGCCGAGCATCGCCGGCAAAAAAATACTCATGGGCTTCTGGCACAACTGGCCAGCGGGTCCGAGTGACGGCTATCGCCAGGGCCGATTCGCCGAGATCGCTCTGGAAGCCGTGCCCAAGGAGTACAACGTGATCGCGGTGGCGTTCATGAAGGGCAGCGGAATTCCGACTTTCAAGCCGTACAACGTCTCCGATGCCGAGTTCCGGCGTCAGGTCGGCGTACTCAACAGCCAGGGGCGGGCGGTGCTGCTGTCCCTGGGGGGCGCCGATGCACACATCGAGTTGCGCAGCGGGCAGGAACAACCGCTGGCCAATGAAATCATCCGTCTGGTGGAAACCTACGGCTTCGATGGGTTAGACATCGATCTTGAACAGAGCGCGATTGATTTCGCTGCCAACAAGACCGTGCTGCCAGCCGCGCTGAAACTGGTCAAGGATCACTACGCAGGCCAGGGCAAGCACTTCATCATCAGCATGGCCCCGGAGTTTCCGTACCTGACCACCAACGGCAAATACGTTGGTTACCTGCAGGCACTCGAAGGCTATTACGACTTCATCGCCCCGCAGTTCTACAACCAGGGCGGCGACGGAGTCTGGGTGCCGGAAGCCAATAACGGCAATGGCGCGTGGATCGCGCAGAACAACGATGCGCTGAAAGAGGACTTCCTCTATTACCTGACCGAAAGTCTGGTGACCGGGACCCGCGGTTTCACCAAAATCCCGGCGGACAAATTCGTCATCGGCCTGCCGGCCAACGTCGATGCGGCCGCCACCGGTTATGTGATCGACAGCACCGCAGTGGGCAATGCGCTCAAGCGTCTGGCGATCAAAGGGCTGCCGATCAAAGGGCTGATGACCTGGTCGGTGAACTGGGATAACGGTGTCAGCAAGGATCGCGTGCCGTACAACTGGGAGTTCAGCCGGCGTTATGGGCCGCTGATTCACGGCGTCCGCACAGCAGAGCAGGAAACGGATGAAGCGTTATCGCACCTCGCCCGTTAATCGCAAATAAAGAAGCCCGGTAGCGCTGCCGGGCTTTTTTTGTGGGCGCGATTAATCGACTATGGGCGTTTTCCGATGGCACAAGGATCTGGCGTCATGATCAAGACAGCCGAGCGGGTCAACATTGTCGACACCGAGGTGTTGTCCCACGACTGGTACCTGTTGCAGAAAATCACCTTTGACTATCTGCGCAATAACGGCGACTGGCAGCGGCAGACGCGCGAGGTTTACGACCGTGGCAATGGTGCCGCGATCCTGTTGTTCAACCGCGCACAGCGTACCGTGGTGCTGACCCGCCAATTCCGTTTGCCGGTGTTCGTCAACGGCCACGACGGCTTGTTGATCGAAGTGGCAGCGGGGCTGCTGGAAGGTGCCGCGCCGGAACAGCGAATTCGCGATGAGGCCGAAGAGGAAACCGGCTACCGTGTGCATGACGTGAAGAAGGTATTCGAGGCTTACATGAGCCCTGGCTCGGTGACCGAAAAGCTGCACTTCTTTATTGCCGAGTACGACGCGAAGTCGAAGGTCAGCGAGGGTGGCGGACTGGAAGAGGAAACCGAAGAGCTGGAAGTGCTGGAGTGGGGTTTCGACGAAGCACTGGCGGCGTTCCAGCGCGGCGAAATCTGCGACGCCAAGACCATCATGCTGCTGCAGTATGCGGCGATGAATAATCTGTTCAACACCTGATTCAGCGCCAATCCATTGTGGCGAGGGAGCTTGCTCCCGCTGGGCTGCGCAGCGGTCCCAGGTTTTTGCCAGGGCTGCGCACCGGAGCGGGAGCAAGCTCCCTCGCCACACAATGGCATTTACAGGTTAAAACAGGTCGCCTGTTCTACCGACATCAGACCAGTCACCTCCCTCCAGCGTCAGCAATCTTTCCTTGGCCTCAAGCCCACCCGCAAACCCGATCAACTTCCCCGACGCGCCAATCACCCGATGACACGGGGCCACGATCGAAATCGGATTGCGCCCATTCGCCGCTCCCACCGCGCGCACGGCGCTCGGGTTACCGATCTGCTCGGCGATCTGGCTGTAGGTGCGGGTTTCGCCAAATGGAATCGTCAGCAGCGCCGCCCAGACCTTTTTCTGAAAATCGGTGCCGACAAAATCCAGTTCCAGGTCGAAGCGATCACGCGTGCCGGCAAAATATTCCTCAAGCTGCTGCGCGGTTCGCTGCAGCAGCGGATTGTCCGGCGCTTCGCTCATCGGACCGAGGCGCACCCGGCCCGGTTTGTCGTTTTCCCAGAGGATGGCCGCCAGTCGAGAGCCGTTCGCAACCAGCTTCAATTCGCCGACCGGTGAGGGCAGGGTGATGAACGTGTAGGGCATGGGCAAAACTCCGGATCGGCGCGGCAACGGCGCCCAGCATACTGCCTGAACGGGGAGGCGCAAATCGCAATAGCGACCATACTGCTTGTTGCCTTTAAAGCGTTCCCCCCTGTTCTGCACACCATCCAATAACAAAAAAGAGATCGACTCATGAAGTACGAACCTTTGGCCAAAACGCTGATTGCGACTTCACTGGCACTGAGCTGCCTCATGGCCCACGCCGCCTCCGTGGCACCGGTTGCCGCCGAGAACGGCATGGTGGTCACCGCCCAGCACCTGGCCTCCCATGTCGGCGTCGATGTGTTGAAAAACGGCGGTAACGCGGTGGATGCGGCGGTTGCTGTGGGCTATGCGCTGGCGGTGGTATATCCCGCGGCAGGCAATCTTGGCGGTGGCGGTTTCATGACCATTCAACTGGCGGACGGGCGCAAGACCTTCCTCGACTTCCGCGAAAAAGCCCCGCTGGCGGCGACGGCCAACATGTACCTGGACAAGGACGGCAACGTCGTTCCCGACCTGAGCACCCGTGGTCACCTCGCCGTGGCGGTGCCCGGCACCGTATCGGGCATGGAGCTGGCGCTGAGCAAGTACGGCACTAAACCGCGCAAGGAAATGATCGCCCCGGCAATCAAACTGGCTGAAGACGGTTTCGAGCTGGAGCAGGGCGACGTTGATCTGCTGGACTACGCCACCGATGTGTTCAAAAAGGACATGCGTGATTCCGGGTCGATCTTCCTCCACAACGGCGAGCCGATGCAGGTCGGGCAGAAACTGGTGCAGAAGGATCTGGCGAAAACCCTGCGCACCATTTCCGAAAAAGGTGCTGACGGCTTCTATAAGGGCTGGGTGGCCGACGCCATCGTCACGTCCAGTCAGGCCAACAAGGGCATCATCACCCAGGCCGACCTTGACAAGTACAAGACCCGCGAGCTGGCGCCGGTTGAATGCGATTACCGTGGTTACCATGTGGTCTCGGCGCCACCGCCAAGCTCCGGCGGCGTGGTGATCTGCGAGATCATGAACATTCTTGAAGGCTATCCGATGAAGGATCTGGGCTTCCATTCGGCCCAGGGCATGCACTACCAGATCGAAGCGATGCGTCACGCCTATGTCGATCGCAACAGCTATCTGGGTGACCCGGATTTTGTGAAGAATCCGATCGAGCATCTGCTGGACAAGAACTACGCGACCAAGCTGCGCAACGCGATCCAGCCGCAGAAGGCCGGGATCTCCGCCGAACTGAAACCCGGCGTCGCGCCGCATGAAGGCAACAACACCACGCACTATTCGATCGTCGACAAGTGGGGCAACGCGGTGTCGGTGACTTACACCCTCAACGACTGGTTCGGCGCCGGGGTGATGGCGAGCAAGACCGGGGTGATCCTCAACGACGAAATGGATGACTTCACCTCCAAGGTCGGCGTGCCGAACATGTACGGTCTGGTGCAGGGCGAGGCCAACGCCATCGCCCCGGGCAAAACCCCGCTGTCGTCGATGAGCCCGACCATCGTCACCAAGGACGGTAAAGTGGTGATGGTGGTCGGTACGCCGGGTGGCAGCCGCATCATCACCGCGACCTTGCTGACCATGCTCAATGTCATCGACTACGGCATGGGCCTGCAGGAAGCGGTCGACGCGCCGCGCTTCCACCAGCAATGGATGCCCGAGCAGACCAACCTCGAAGACTACGCCGCCAGTCCCGACACGAAGAAAATCCTCGAAAGCTGGGGCCACAAATTTGCCGGCCCGCAGGATGCCAACCACATCGCCGCGATCCTGGTCGGTGCGCCGTCTCTGGGCGGTAAACCGGTGGGTAACAACCGTTTCTACGGGGCCAACGATCCACGGCGTAATACCGGGTTGTCACTGGGTTACTGAGTGGCGTAAAAAGGGGGCGGATTCAGGTCCGCCCCTGTTTCGAGGATCGATCAAGGAAGACCCATCATGCCTACTGCATTGCTGATCATCGACGTCCAACAGGCTCTCTGCTCGGGCCAATACCAGTGCTTCGACATCCACCGCGTGATCGATACCATCAACCAGCTCAGCACCCGCGCGCGCAAGGCCGGCGTGCCGGTGGTGCTGATTCAGCATGAAGAAACGGGCAGCCCGCTGGCCCACGGTGCCGAAGGCTGGCAACTGGCCGAAGGCCTGCTGACTGAAGCAAAAGATCTACGCGTACGCAAAACCACCCCGGATTCGTTCTACCAGACCGACCTGGGCAAACTGCTGCCCAGCGAAGACTTCGAGCGCCTGATCATCTGCGGCCTGCAAACCGACTACTGCGTCAACGCCACCGTGCGCAAGGCGCATGAACTGGGCTACGACGTGGTGCTTGCCGCGGACGCCCATTCCACCCTAGACAACGGCAACATGAGCGCCGAAGACATCATCGCCGAACACAACAAGGACTTGGCGCACCTGACCGGTGCCACGGCCCGGGTCGATGTAAAACCTGCAGCCGAGATCATTCTCTAAACCAGCGAATACCCCTGTGGGAGCGGGCTTGCTCGCGAAAGCGGTGGGCCTGTGACGCATGTGTGGGCTGATCCGACGCCTTCGCGAGCAAGCCCGCTCCCACATTGATTGATGGTGTTCACGGATTCCATGTCCAGCACAAATCCCCTGTGGCGACCAAGCTTGCTCGCGCCGGGCTGCGCAGCAGCCCTAACACCTCAAGTCGCAAACAAAACCCCACGAATCTCCCCAGCCCTCGGTGCCACGACGCCCTCCAGCACCATCCGCGTAATCGTCTCCGCCGCCGTCTGATAATCCTCATCCTGCGGCACGGCGCGCCCGGTGATGCAGCCCATTTGCCAGCCAATGTTGGTGTAGGTGCGGGTCGCCGACCAGATGAACAGCATCAGGTGTTCCGGGTCCACCGGGGCCAGGAGGCCGCGTTCGATCCAGCTGCGCAGGCAGTCGACGTTGCGCCGGGCTTCGGCGTGCAGCAGGTCGCGGCACTCGTCTGGCAGTTGGCGACCGCCGAGTAGCAGTTCGCCGCTGAAGACCTTGGCGATGGCCGGATGTTCGCGAGCGATGCGGATGCGCGCGGCGACGTAGGCGCGCAGGCCGATCATCGGATCGTCGCTTTCGCGCAGCGCTGCCGAGGCTTCCAGCAGTGGTTCGACAAACCCCAACAGGACCTTGGAATAGAGGTTTTCCTTGGTCTGGAAGTAGTAATACAGGTTGGCCTTGGGCACGCCGGCACGGGCGGCGATGTCGCGGGTCTGGGTGGCGTCGAAGCCGTTGGCGGCGAACTCTTCACTGGCGGCGGCGAGGATCAATTGCTCGTTGCGTACGCGAATGGCGCTCATGGGAACACGGTGTGAATGAATGGCATGGGCGGATACTGGCAAATTCGGTTTCGCAATATACAAAACTATATAGCGATGAGGCCAGCTAACTCGTTCGAGAGCGCTATGCTGGTTCGATAATCAAAAAACGGGGGACGGAGCATGGCGATCAAGGCACTGCGCGCTACGGCGGCTGATTTGGAGGCGGTGGCACAACTGTTCGACGCCTATCGCGGTTTCTATCAGCAACCCTCGAACCTGGCGCAATCGCGCGCCTTCATCGCCGAACGCATGGCCGGCAACGAGTCGGCAATTTTCCTCGCGCAGGATGAAAACGCCGAAGCGCTGGGGTTCGTGCAGCTGTATCCGACGTTTTCCTCGATAGATGCCCATCGCACCTGGTTGCTCAGCGATTTGTTCACCGCGCCCGCTGCTCGTGGCCGTGGAGTGGGCAGATTGCTGATGAACACGGCGCGGGACTTTGCGCTGCAGACTGGCGCCAAGGGGCTGGTGCTGGAAACCGCCACCGACAACTTCACTGCACAGGGTTTGTATGAATCGCTAGGTTATGTACGCGATACCGGTTACTACACCTACGTGCTCGATTTGCGGCAGGGTTGAGCGGGGTTTTTTGTGTAAATTTTCCGATTCAGCCTTTCCTCACGCGACCGCTCTCTCTAGAATCCGCCCCGCCTCCGCAATGGAGGCTCATTGCTATCATTTGGCTCGGTTCATATAGGGAAGACAACATGCAATTCGGGAAAATCGTGGCGCTGGGCCTGGTGCTCACGCTCGGTGGTTGTGCCAGTTTCACCAAAGACGAAGTCGCGCCGGTCAAGCTGCCATCGATGGCCAGCTACGCGAATAAACCGAACGTGTATGTGGACTTCGACTTCTATCAGGGCGAGCCGAAAAGCACTTCGGCCGTAGAAGTGCCGCAAGCGCGAGATCAGCTCAAACCAGAGCTGCAAAAAATTCTGACCGATTCGGGTCTGTTCGGTCGTGTCACCCTGGACGAGTTCCAGAAGCAGCCGGGTGACTACAGCCTGCGTCTGAAAATGTACAACCATCCGCCGAATGCTGGTTCGATGGTGCTGGCCTTCATCAGTGGTTTCAGTCTGATGGTGATCCCGGCGTACGGCACCGATCAGTACACCATGAGCCTCGAAGCCGTCGACGGCACAGGCCAGGCCCTGACCACCGCGAGCAACCATGATGCGGTCGGTACCTGGATCGGTATCTGGTTCATTCCGCTGATGGGCAACACTCCGAAGGCGGCGGTCAACGACACTTTCGCCCGTCAGGTCAACGCGCTGCTCAAGCAGATGATCGACAACAATACCCTGAAATACTCGGCGCTCGAGACCCGCACTCCGCGGGCCTGATGCCAAAAAAAGAGCCGCAATCGCGGCTCTTTTTTTGCCCTTACTTCAGGGCCTGGATGAACTGCGGATCGCTGTACAGTTCCTTCAGCAGATCACGCAGCATCGGGTTATAGGCGTTGACCGCATTCGGAATCGCGATGAAACCGAAGAAGCTGCTGCTCCACTGGCTGCTGACATTCTTGGTCGCGTCGTAGACCACATTCTGGCCATTGAGCAGGGTGAAGCGTGCCGCGAGTTGGCCTTCGCCCGTGCCCATGCCGGCCGACAGATTGTTCTTCACCACCAGCACTTTCAGCTGACGCTGAGCTTGCGGATCAAGCAGGCCGGCCTTGCGCAGTTCTTCAGTGATCGCGTCCTGGATGTGCGCCGGGATGCTGCCGGACGGCGAGCGCACCGGATTGGCTCGAACTGACAGCGAACCTTCGCCGGACTCGGCAGTCACCTGCGGATTGCTGACAGCATGCAGGGGCGGAGTCTGCTTGAGCTTTTGAACGTTTTCGAAGCTCGGCTCGTAGCGGGTCATGGTCATGCCACAACCTTGCAGCAGCACTGCCAGCATCGGTATCAACAACAGAGACTTTTTCACGGCGTTTCCTTGCGTGAGGAATAAGGGGAGCGAATTATGGGCAGAGTGCCATCATTGGGCAATCGACTTTGTCCGTGAGGTGCTCAGGGCTTCAACAGATTTTCGATCTGCGCCAGTTCCCAGGTACTGAGCAGATTCACCGGGTCGGTGCCGTAACGGCTATTGAAATGCCATTCGCGGCCATCCGGGCAGCGGCAATGTTCACAGTGATGCAAGCGCCCACCCTCAACATCCAGCAATAGGCGCCAGCCTTCGATATCGACCGCAACCAGTCCGGCAGCACCGGACGCCTCTAATCGGTTGAACATCAGCACACCCAGCGCAGCCTCGCGCAAGCGCTGGCAAACGTCGCGGGCGGTCAGCAATGCAGTCATGGTCATACTCGGTGGAGGCATAAGCGCGTCAGGATAAATCGCACGGCTACACGTGTCAGCGATCACTGGCCCGATCCCGGACAATTCCGTAACATCCGCAACCCTCTTTTACTCCCGCGAACACCCTCGGCCACGCTCTCAGGTCGTTTAGTCAGGTAAGCCATGAAACCACAACGTCTGCGCGCCGATGTCCTGGCCGGACTCACCACCTCGTTTGCCCTGTTGCCCGAATGCATTGCGTTTGCGCTGGTGGCCCACCTCAATCCGCTGATGGGCCTGTACGGCGCCTTCATTATTTGCACGCTGACCGCATTGTTTGGCGGGCGGCCGGGGATGGTCTCCGGGGCGGCAGGCTCGATGGCGGTGGTGATCGTCGCGCTGGTGGTGCAGCACGGCGTGCAATACCTGCTGGCGACGGTGTTGCTCGGCGGTCTGATCATGATGGGGTTTGGGCTGCTGCGGCTGGGCAAACTGGTGCGCATGGTGCCGCACGCGGTGATGCTCGGCTTCGTCAACGGCCTGGCGATCATCATCGCGCTGGCGCAACTGGAGCATTTCAAGAGCGGCGAACACTGGCTCAGCGGCACGCCGCTGTACCTGATGACCGGGCTGGTGCTGTTGACCATGGCCATCGTCTACATTCTGCCGCGCCTGACCCGCGCGGTGCCGCCGGCACTGGTGGCGCTCCTCGGCGTGGGCCTGCTGGTCTACCTGTTCGGCCTGCCAACGCGCACCCTCGGCGACATGGCGCACATCGCCGGCGGTCTGCCGAGCTTCGCGCTGCCGGACATCCCGTGGAACCTGGAGACCCTGCGCATCATCGCCCCATACGCGATTCTGATGGCGTTGGTAGGGCTGCTGGAAACCCTGTTGACCCTGAACCTCACCGACGAAATCACCGAAACCCGTGGTTACCCGGATCGCGAATGCGTCGCCCTGGGTGCGGCGAACGTGGTCTCCGGCGCGTTCGGTGGCATGGGTGGTTGCGCGATGATCGGCCAGACCGTGATCAACCTCAGCTCCGGCGGGCGCGGGCGTTTGTCCGGTGTGGTAGCGGGTGTGTTGATTCTGTTGTTTATCCTGTTTCTGTCGCCGCTGATCGAGCGCATTCCGCTGGCGGCGCTGGTGGGGGTGATGTTCGTGGTCTCGCAGCAAACCTTCGCCTGGGCGTCGTTGCGGGTATTGAACAAAGTGCCGCTTAACGATGTGCTGGTGATCATCGCCGTGACCACCATCACCGTGTTCACCGATCTGGCCACTGCCGTGCTCTGCGGGATCATCATCGCCGCGCTGAACTTCGCGTGGCAGCAGGCCCGTGAGTTGTACGCCGATGAGCATCTGGAAGCCGACGGCAGCAAACTCTACCGCCTGCACGGCACGCTGTTTTTCGCCTCGACCACGCCGTTCCTCAACCAGTTCGACCCGGCCAATGACCCGGAGCGGGTGACCCTGGATTGCCGGCATTTGAGCTTTGTCGATTACTCGGCGATTGCCGCGTTGAAGACCTTGCGTGAGCGTTACGCCAAGGCCGGGAAGGAATTGCAGGTGTTTCATCTGTCCGAGCGCTGCAAGAAGCTGTTGAAACGCGCCGGCGTCGAACAGCACTGATCAACTGTGGGAGCGGGCTTGCTCGCGAAGGCAGCGTGTCATTCACCACACAAGTTGACTGACCCAGCGCTTTCGCGAGCAAGCCCGCTCCCACAGATGAGATTCCAAACATAGCTACCCGGCGAACTTCTTCGCCCCGGCCACACACAGAATCACCCCCAACGTCACCGCCAGCATCCCCACACTCACCTGTTCATGCAGCAACGTCGCCGCCAGTGCCAGACCGAAAAACGGCTGCAGCAATTGCAATTGGCCGACCGCTGCGATCCCGCCCTGGGCCAGTCCGCGATACCAGAATACAAAGCCGATCAGCATGCTGAACAGCGCCACATAGGCCAGGCACATCCAGGCCGACAGGCTGATGTGGCTGAACGAGGCGGGCGCCAGGTACAGGCTGAGCAACGCCATCACCGGCAGTGACAACACCAGCGCCCAGCAGATCACCTGCCAGCCGCCGAGGACTCGCGACAGTTTCGCGCCTTCGGCGTAACCCAGGCCACAGGCCAGAATCGCGGCGAGCATCAGCAGGTCGCCGGTGGGCGAGGCGGTCAGCCCCTGTGACAGAGCAAAGCCGACGACCAACGCGCTGCCCAGAATCGAAAAAAACCAGAACACCGGTCGCGGGCGCTCGCCGCCGCGCAGCACGGCAAAAATCGCCGTCGCCAGTGGCAGCAATCCTACAAACACAATCGAATGCGCCGACGTCACGTGTTGCAGCGCCAATGCTGTCAGCAGTGGAAAACCCAGCACCACACCCAACGCCACAACCAACAACGACCACCACTGATCGCGTGCCGGACGCCGTTCGCGAAACAGCCACAGCAGAACCACCGCCAGCACCCCGGCAATGGCCGCGCGCGCCACGGTGAGAAACACCGGATCGAATTCCAGCACCGCCAGACGCGTGGCCGGGAGTGATCCGCTGAAGATCACCACGCCGATAAAGCCATTGATCCAGCCGCTGGTTTTTTCCAGGGCCGGGTTAACCGGGTTCGAAGTCCGTTCCATAGAAGGTCGCGCTCAAAGGGTGGGGTTGCTTTCGAGCCATCCTGGAGCCGAGAATCAGCACAATCAAATAATTGTCATGGATACATCCGACATGTCGCGCTCGCGCTACAAGACCCTCGTTGACGCCTATGCCGCTGACATTCGCGCGGGGCGTCTGGCGCCCGGAACGCGACTGCCCACCCACCGGGAACTGGCGGCCAACGAAGGCCTGGCACTGGTTACTGCGTCGCGGGTGTACGCCGAGCTTGAGGCGATGGGGCTGGTCAGCGGCGAAACCGGGCGCGGGACGTTTGTGCGCGAAACCTCGTTGTCGCCGGGGCAGGGCATCGACCAGAAAGACGTGGCGGTCGGCATGATCGATCTCAATTTCAACTATCCATCGCTGCCCGGTCAGGCCGATCTGTTGCGCACGACGTTACGCCAACTGGCCCTGTCCGGTGATCTGGAAGCCTTGCTGCGTTACCAGCCCCACGCCGGGCGCCCGCATGAGCGCGCCTCGATTGCGCGGCATTTGCAGGATCGCGGGGTGCAGGTCGATGCCGGGCAAGTGCTGATCGTCAACGGTGCCCAGCAAGGGTTGGCGGTGACGCTGATGGCGTTGCTCAAACCCGGTAATGTGATTGCAGCGGATGCGTTGACCTATTCCGGCTTCAAGGTGTTGGCCGAAGCGCTGCATCTGGAAGTGGTGGCGATCCCGCCCGGTGATCACGGGCCGGACTTGGCGGCACTGGAAAAGCTATGTCGAAGCCGCTCGGTGCGGGCCGTGTACAGCATGCCGACGCTGCACAATCCATTGGGTTGGGTGACGCCGATCGAGCAGCGCGAGCAATTGGTCGCGCTCGCCCGACGGCATGATCTGACGCTCATCGAGGACGCGGCCTACGCCTTTCTGGTGGAAAACCCACCGCGTACCCTGGTCGACCTGGCACCGGAGCGCACGGTGTACGTCTCGGGACTTTCGAAGAACATTGCCACTGGGCTGCGTGTCGGTTTCATTGCTGCGCCGCTGCAGACGGTGCCAGCGCTGGAACGGATCATTCGCGCCACCACCTGGAACACCCCCGGCGTGATGACCGCGATGGCTTGCGGCTGGCTCGACGACGGCACTGTCACCCTGCTCGAACAACAAAAACGCGACGACGCCAAGGCCCGGCAAACCCTGGCCGCCGAGTTGCTGCAAGGGCTGACCTGCATCGGCCATCCATCCTCCTATTTCCTGTGGCTGCCACTGCCGGAAGACGTACGCGCCGATCAGATTGTGGTGGAGTTGATGCACCAGCAGATTTCGGTGACCACCGCCGAGCCGTTCGCCGTATCGGCGCATGTGCCGCATGCGATTCGGCTGGCGTTGGGTTCGGTGCCGATGGATGTCCTGCGTCAGGCATTGATCACCGTCAGAAAGGTCATCGGCGCTTACCTGTAAAAAGCACCTGCTGTGAAAAAAACCTGTGGCGAGGGAGCTTGCTGCCGCTGGCCTGCATGGCAGGCCCATACCGGGGTCGCTACGCAACCCAGCGGGAGCAAGCTCCCTCGCCACAAAGTGATAGCCTTGCCTCATTTGCATCACACCGTTCTGGAACGCCCGATGAAAAACACCGCTGCATTGCTTCTTGTCTTGACCGCCACCGCCGCTTTGTTCAGCTCGACCACCCGCGCCGCAGGCGATCCGGCAGCCGGCGAAAAGATCTTCCCGCGCCTGTGCGGCGGCTGCCACCAGGTCGGCCCGGATGCGCGCCCGGGGTTCGGCCCGCAACTCAACGGCATCATCGGTCGACCCGCCGGGACCTCGGCCAATTACGTATATTCCGACGCGATGAAAAATTCCGGCAAGACTTGGGATCGCGAAACGCTGACTGCGTATCTGAAAGATCCAAAGGGCGTGGTGCCGGGCACGCGGATGATTTTCTGGGGTCTGAGTGACGAGGAGAAGATCGATAATTTGCTCGCGTATCTGCAGCAATTCTCCAACTAAATGTTTTGCTCGGCCTGCGCGGAAAACCATTGCATGACCACCGTGCACGCCGCATGCGAAGCCGCTGCCGGTTGCAGGCAAAACGCGTAAATCCCGCCGGTTTTCAGCGGTGGTCCGAACGGCACCACCAACACCCCGCGCTCGATGGACTCTGCCGCGAGCGTCATGTCCGTCACCGCAACGCCCAAGCCTCGCGCCGCCGCATCCAGTGCCAGCTCATCGAGGTTGAACGGAATGTGCCGGTAACTTTCCAGCGGCTTGCCGCCATTGGCCGCCAGCCATTCGATCCACGCCTGCCGATCGGCAGAGCGATGCAGCAACGCAAAGCGCTGCAACTCCGCGACTGATCGAGGCGCCTGCGGCAGGCTCGGCGCACACACGGGCACCAGCGTTTCCTCAAACAGCGTCAGGCAGTCTGCGTCACTGGTTGGCTGCGGCAGATAAACAATGTAGGCGTCGCTGTCACTGGCCGGTTCCACCACCTCGGTGGCAACGGTTTCTATCGCCAGCGAGACCTCGGGGTGGCTGAGGTAGAAGTCGCTGAGTTTGGGTAGCAGCCAGCGCACCGCCAATGACACATGCATACGAATGCGGAACGGGCGTTGCTGCGGGACGAGGCGTTCTTCGAGGGTTTTCAATTGGTCGAGAATGCTGACGGCGCTGGCCAGTACCTGTTCGCCTTCGGGGGTCAGGCGCAGGCTGCGACTGGTTCTGATGAACAGCGCAACGTTGAAATGGTTTTCCAGTTGCTGGATCTGCCGGCTCACCGCGCTTTGGGTCAGGCACAGCTGTTGCGCGGCCTGGGTGAAGCTGGCGCAACGGGCGACTTCAACCAGCGTCTGCATGGCCTGCAGGGACGGTACGTGGCGGATTTTATCCATGCGTTTTCAGAATGGCTCGATGATTTTATAACGTTGGTTGGGCCAGCCAAGACCTTATAGATTTTAGCTCTGGCGGCGAACTTTACGTTTTCTCCATGCGATTCACGCATGAGCGAAGGTCAAAGGCAAGCCGTGCAACGACAGTCGAATGAGGTCAGCAATGGAAAACGTATGTGGCTGGATCGCGCAGGCCGGCAGCTCGCCGCAGCGCGGTCGCCTGAGCGGTACGCAACAAGCCGACTGGCTGGTGATCGGCGGGGGCATTACCGGCCTCAGCGCCGCGCACAACCTGGCACAAATGCACCCACAGGCGCGCATCGTGGTGGTTGACCGCCAGCGTGCGGCGCAGGGCGCTTCGGCGCGCAACTCGGGGTTTGTCGTGGCCCACGAGCATCCGGCCGACAGTGAATTGATCGGCGCGCCAGGCTTTGCCGGGTTCGAAATCGACACGGCAATTTCCCGTGCCGCCAGCGATGCGGTGCGCCAGACCATCGCGCAACATGCCATCGACTGCGACTTTCGCGACAATGGTTATTTCTTCGCCGTCAGCGACGCCGCCAAGCTCAGCCATGTCGACGCCAAACTGGCGACCTTACGCGCCCTCGGTGCCCGCGCAGAATTTCTCCAGGGCGATGCGCTGGCGCAGAAACTCGGCACCCGGCATTACGCGGCGGGGATCTGGTGCGGCAACGGCAATGCGCTGTTGCAACCGGCCAAATACGTGAAGGGCCTGTTCAATGCGCTGCCGGAAAATGTCAGCGTTTACGAACACACCGACATCATCAGTCTGGTGCGCACGAGCCACGGCCGGCTGCGAGCCAGCGCGGTGAGTGGCAGCGTCGAGGCCAAACGGGTGCTGGTGTGTCTGAACGCATTCATTCCCCGGGTCGGCATTCATGACAGTGCGACCTTCCCGATGGAACTCAGCGCCAGTCTCACCCGGCCGCTCAGCGATGAGGAATTTCAGGCCATCGGCGCCGTCGAGCCTTGGGGCGTGCTGTCGACCCGGCCGCTGGGCGCCACGGTGCGCCTGACCCCGGACCGCCGGGTGATGATCCGCAACACCGCCGAATACCGCACGCGCGATTTGTCTGAAAGCGAATTGGTGCTGCGCCGCGAGCATCATGTACGTGGCCTGCAACGACGCTTTCCGTTCCTCGGCGCGCAAGACATCCAGTACACCTGGACCGGCCACTTGAGCGCGACCCGCAGCGGTCAGGCGTTTTTTCAGAAGGTGGAAGAGGGCGTGTTTGCCGTCGCCGGTTGCAACGGTTCCGGGGTGGCGCGCGGCACGCTGTGGGGACGCTTGCTGGCGGAACTGGCGTGCGGCGTCGACTCACCGTTGCTGCAATCGGTGATGCAACGGGCCGACCCCGGCTGGCTGCCGCCGCGACCTTTTTTCGACATCGGTGCCATGCTTCGCATGCGCGTGGAGGCACTCAGGGCCAGAACAGAAATCTGAAGTTTCGCCTACCGCACAACAACAAAAGCCACTCAACACAGGTGACAGACCATGCGCATCAACCCACTTTCCCTGGCAGTCCTGCTCGCGGCCAGCACGGCCGCTTGTGCCGACGAAACCGTCAACATTTCCAACTGGAACAGCTACATCGCCCCGGACACTCTGGCCAATTTCACCCAGGCCACCGGAATCAAAACCACCTACGACATTCACGACAGCAACGAAGTGCTGGAATCGAAGTTGATGACCGGCAACACCGGTTATGACGTGGTCAGCCCGTCGAACCACTTTCTGTCGCGACTGATCAAGGCCGGCGCGATTCAGAAACTCGACCGGTCGCAGCTGCCGAACTGGAAGAACCTCGACCCGGTACTGCTGCAAAAACTTGAAGTCAACGATCCCGGCAATCAGTACGGCTATCCCTACATGTGGGGCACGGCCGGTATCGGTTACAACGTCGAGAAGATCAAGGCGATTTTCGGCAACACCGATGTCACGCAGTCATGGGACTTTTTCTTCAAGGAAGAAAACATCAAGAAGCTGAGCCAGTGCGGCGTGGCGTTCATCGACAACCCGACCCAGGTGCTGCCGATCACGCTCAACTACCTGCACTTGCCAGCGCACAGTCATGAACCGGCGGATTACAAACAAGCCGAACAGGCGCTGCTGAAGATTCGTCCGTACATTCAGTACTTCCACGCCTCGAAGTACATCAGCGACCTGGCCAACGGCAACGTCTGCGCGGTGATCGGCTTCAATGGTGACATCGTCCAGGCCGCGGCCAGCGCGAAGGACGCCAGGAATGGCATCAACATCGCCTACTCGATCCCGAAAGAAGGCACGACGCTGTGGTTCGACATGGTGGTCATGCCCAAAAGCGCGCCGCACGAAAAAAACGGTTACGCCTACATGAACTACCTGCTTGACCCCAAAGTGGTGGCCAACATCAGCAACAGCATTCATTACGCCAATCCCAATGCGGCGGCTGATCAGTACCTCAACGCGGACGTGAAGCAGGATCCGGCCATCTACCCGCCCAAAGACGTGATGCAGCGGTTGTTCACCGTGGAAGAGCTGCCGGCGGCGATTGCGCGGTTGTCGACGCGGCTGTGGACGAAATTGAAAACCAATACCTGATGGCAACCACCCTGTGCAGGGGCGATGGCGCCAGCGCCTGCACGGAGTATGTGTCAGACACACTTCATGAAACTTGTCGGGGTTGATACTAAAAAGCCACTGCCTCCGGTAGAGTGTGCGCCGCCCGAGAGATGGATCCCGGGCTAACACCCATGGAGTTTGCAGTGAAATATCTGAGCAAAGTAGTCGCCGCCGCACTGTTCGGTGTGGTTCTGGCAGGTTGCACCGGCACCCCGATGAACACCAAGCAATATGACAGCAGTCAATACACCGTGATTGGCCACAGTGAAGCTACCGCCACCGGTCTGATGCTGTTCGGCGTAATCCCGATCCAACAGAACAACCGCTTCGTGCGCGCGCAGACTGCGGCCATCAAAGCCAAGGGCGGCGATGCCATGATCAATACCCAAGTTCAGGAAAACTGGTTCTGGGCATGGGTTCTGAGCGGCTACACCACCAAGATTTCCGGTGATGTGATCAAGCTGAAAACCGCGCAGTAAACCGCGGTTGAACGCAAAAGCCCGGCTGATCAGGCCGGGCTTTTTTATGGGCTG